>NZ_LZMK01000009.1:0-58874 GCF_001665865.1 Nocardia sp. 852002-20019_SCH5090214
CCGAAACCGGTGATATGGCGGCCCTGCTCGCCGCGATGCAGGATGAGGATCTGCTCGAGGTCGTGGTCACCGCGACCGCGGTCCGACCGATTTCACTCGCCGGTCACCGACTCCACGCCCGCGAGAACGTCGCGAACCCACGCCGATACGGTTCCCGACCACCCGGGAATCGAGACCAGGGTGTTGTGACCGGCGTTGGGGTAGATCAGCAGCCGCTTGGGGTCGGCCGCCGCCGCGTGCAGCGTCCGGCCCATCTCGACCGGGAGCAGTTCGTCGGCGTCGCCGTGCATGACGAACGTCGGCACGCGCAGGGTGCGGAGTCGCTGCAGCGTCGGAAACGCGTTCGGCACCAAGGCTTTCGGAATGAAGGGGTAGACCGCGCGGGCCGCGTCGCGCAGGCCGGTGAAGGTGGACATCAGAATCATCGCGGCGGGCGGATATTCGGTCGCCAGTTCGGTGACCACCGCGCCGCCGAGCGATTTACCGAGATAGACAACGCGTTTCGGTTCCACGCCGGACTGTTCCAGCAGCGCCCGGCGGGCGGCGCGGGCGTCCAGATACAGCCCGCGTTCGCTCGGCCGGCCCGGACTGCGACCGTAACCGCGATAGTCGAAGGTCAGCACGTTCAAGCCGGCCGCGGCCAGCAATGCCAGGATCGGCGAGCGATCACCGATATTGCCGCCGTTGCCGTGGGCGTACAGCACGTGGGCGATCGGCTTCTCGGCGCGCACGAACCAGGCATTGATCCGGGCTCCGTCGCCCGCGGTGAGCCAGAGCTCCTCGTGGTCGAAGCCGAACTGCTCGGGCGTCATCGTGATCCGACGTTCGGGATGGAACGTCAGCGCGTTGAGCACGCCCTCGGCCGGATGTCGCATAGCCCCTTCTTAGCGCCGACTACCACCAAGTCTCCACTCGGCCGCTGAATTCACAGGTTCAGATGCAGGCGTAGCGCCCGGTCCAGGTCCTTGACCAGCGCGGGTGGCAAGGTGCCGAGCACCCGCCCTATCCGTTCCACAGATACCGAACGAACCTGTTCGGCCTGCGCTTTCGACGCCACTCGCAACCCTGGGACATCCTCCAACAGCACCTGGAACGGAAAGATTCTATCCGTGTTGCTCGTCACCGGCACCACGGTGACAACACCGCGTCCGAGCTGTACAGCACGCCGGTTGGCGCCGTCGTTGCTGACGACGACGGCGGGACGAGTCTTCGCCACCTCGTTTCCTCGAACCGGGTCGAGGTCGACCAGCACGACGTCCCCGCGCCGCACTACAGGTCACCGGTCGCGACCGACCAGGCAGCTTCCTCGCCCGCTTCTTCCCACTCTTCCCACGCCTGTTCATAGGCATCTTCCAGTGCGCGGGCACGCAGCAGCTCGATGGCTTTGTGCACAGCGGCGGACCGACCAGGCAAATCCGACCGACGCACTTCCTCGTCGATCGTCGCCAGGTCGTCGTCCGACAGACTCACACTCAGCTTCATACCCATGATGCTACCAGGGTAGGAATATGGTTCGCACTATCCACGCAGAACCGCGCCTACGGCGTCGGCCGCCGCCGCGACCGCGGAATCACGGGCCGCGCTCGCCTCGTCCTCGGTGAGGGTGCGGTCACTCGCGCGGAAGCGCAGGGCGTAGGTGAGGGATTTGCGGCCCTCGCCCGCCTGGGCGCCCTCGTAGACGTCGAACAGCGCGATGTCCTCGAGCAACTCGCCCGCACCGGTGCGCAGCGCCGATTCGACCTGGGCCGCGCCCACGGTCTTCTCGACACTCACCGACACGTCCTGCAGAACCGCCGGGAAGGCGGAAACCACGGGGGCGGGACGGGATTCGCGCAGCGGCAGCGCGTCCAGATCCAGTTCCAGCGCACAGGTGCGCGGCGGCAGACCGCTGCGCTCCAGCACGGCCGGATGCAGTTCACCGGCGTGGCCCACGACCGTGCCGTCGACGAGCAGTTCCGCGCAGCGGCCCGGATGGAACGGCAAGTAGGCGGCGGCGCGGCGCTCGATGGTGACGCCGGCGGCATCGGCCACGGCGTCGGCGAGCGCGAAGGCGTCGGCCGCCTCGGCGACCCGGCCGGGCCCCCACGGGCCGCGCGGCTCGCGCCGGCCGGTCAGGACCGCGGCGACGTGCACCGGCTGGGCGGGCAGCGACTCGATCAGCTCGCGAATCTGCTCGTCGGTGGGCCGGCGGTCGACCGGCAGTTCGGCCACCCCGCGGGTGTTCGGACCGGGCAGGACGACCTGGGCGATGCCGTAGATCGACAGATCGCGCTCACCCCGGGAGATGTTGCGGGCGGCCACCTCGAGCAGGGCGGGCAGCAGCGTG
Organism: Nocardia sp. 852002-20019_SCH5090214; assembly: GCF_001665865.1. NCBI lineage: Bacteria > Bacillati > Actinomycetota > Actinomycetes > Mycobacteriales > Nocardiaceae > Nocardia > Nocardia sp. 852002-20019_SCH5090214. The sequence continues at coordinate 2,327 of NZ_LZMK01000009.1, forward strand.
GTCGCCAGTTCCGCCTTCTCCACGTCGAGCGGGTTCAGCACGCGCATCGTGTCGCGGCGCGGATCGTCGGCGTCCAGACCCCAGGTGTCGAAGACCCCGGCGGTCATGAAGATCGGCGCGGGCACCTCCACACATCCGGAGAAGGCGAGCGCACGGCTCACGGCGCGGCGACGGCGCTGCACGGCGGTGAGGCCGCGCCCGGCCGGAGCGGTCGGCAGCACCGACGGAATCTGCTCCAGGCCCTCGAGCCGCAGCACCTCCTCCACCAGATCGGCGGGCCGGACGAGGTCGGGCCGCCAGCTCGGCGGGGTCACCACCAGCTGACCGTGGCCGGTCTCGCTGACGCTCACCTCGACCGCGCAGCCGATCTGCGCGAGCCGGCGCGCCGAGGTGCCGGTGGGATAGACCACGCCCGCGGTGCGGTCGGCCAGATCGATATCCATCCGGATCGGTTCGACGGCAGGCACCGGGAGCCGCACGTCGGTCAGCACGGGTTCCACTGTGCCACCGGCGATTTCGGCCAACAGCGTGGCGGCGCGGTCGAGCGCGGCGATGTTGATCTCGGGATCGACGACGCGCTCGTAGCGTTTACCCGCCTCCGACACCAGCTTGTGCCGGCGCGCGGTGCGATAGACCGCCAGCGGATTCCAAGTCGCCGCCTCCAGCAGGATGTCGGTGGTGGCGTCGCCGACCTCGGTGCTCGCGCCACCCATGATGCCGGCCAGCGAGATCACGCCCGAATCGTCGGTGATGACGACATCTTCGGCGTCCAGCACCCGCTCGACCTCGTCGAGCGTGCGCAACGTCTCACCGGTGTGCGCGCGCCGGATCACCAGCGGCCCGGTCACTTTCGCCGCATCGAAGGCGTGCAGCGGCTGGCCCAGTTCGAGCATGACGTAGTTGGTGACATCCACCGCGGGCGAGATCGGCCGCACACCCGCCAGCAGCAGCCGGCGCTGCAACCACCACGGGCTCACCGCGTTCGGGTCGACGCCGGTGACCTTGCGCACCGCGAAGCGGGTGCAGCCGGATTCCGGTTCGACGGTCACCGAATACGCGTCGGCCTCGTCGTCGGGCAGCGTGCGCACCGCGGGATCGGCGTAATCGAGATCGAAGCCGCAGGCGAGTTCGCGCGCCAGGCCACGCACCGAGAAGCAGTAGCCACGGTCCGGGGTGATGTTGAGTTCGATCACCGTGTCGTCGAGGCCCAGCAGTTCGTTGGCGTCGGCGCCCGGTTCGGCGGTGCCCGGCTCCAGCACCAGAATGCCCGAATGGTCCTTGCCGATACCGAGTTCGGCGACCGAGCAGATCATGCCGTTGGAGACGTGGCCGTAGGTCTTGCGCGAGCTGATCGCGAATCCGCCCGGCAGCACGCCGCCCGGCAGCACCACCACGACGAGGTCACCGACCGCGAAATTGCGCGCGCCGCAGACGATCTCCTGCAGTTCCGGCTTGCCGATATCGACCTTGCAGAAGCGGATCGGCTTCTTGAACTCGGTCAGCTCGGTGATCTCGGCGACCCGGCCGACCACCAGCGGGTGCTCGATATCGCCGGTGACCGGCGCGAGGGTGTCGAGTTCCTCGACCTCGAGGCCCACGCGGACGAAACCGGCGTCGAGCTCCTCGGGGGTCAGCGACCAGCCGGGGGTGGTCCGCTGCAGGGTTTCCGTCAGCCAGGACTGCGCTACTCGCACGTGACGTTTCGCTTCCTCGTATGAAGGTTCTCGGGTGGTGGATTGAGGGCCGGACTCAGGCGCGGATGCCGAACGGCAGCGTGAAGCGCACATCGCCCTCGACGATGTCGCGCATATCCGGAATGCCGTTGCGGAACTGCAGGGTGCGTTCGAGTCCCATACCGAAGGCGAATCCGCTGTAGACCTCGGGATCGATACCGCTGGCGATCAGCACCTTCGGGTTGACCATGCCGCAGCCGCCCCATTCGACCCAGCCGGCGCCGCCCTTCTTGTCCGGGAACCACACATCGACCTCGGCGGAGGGCTCGGTGAACGGGAAGTAGTTGGGCCGCATGCGAGTTCGCGTGTCGGGACCGAACAGCGCCCGCGCGAACGCGTCCAGGGTGCCGCGCAGATGCGCCATGGTCAGTCCCTTGTCCACCGCCAGACCCTCGACCTGGGAGAAGACCGGGGTGTGGGTGGCGTCGAGTTCGTCGGTGCGGAAGGTGCGGCCCGGGCAGACCACGTAGATCGGCAGCTCGCGCGACAGCATCGAGCGCACCTGGACCGGGGAGGTGTGGGTGCGCAGGACCTGGCGGGAGCCTTCCGGCGCTACGTGGAAGGTGTCCTGCATGGTGCGGGCCGGGTGGTCGGGCAGGAAGTTCAGCGCGTCGAAGTTGAAGTGCTCGGTCTCGACCTCGGGGCCCTCGGCGACCTCCCAGCCCATGCCGACGAAGACGTCCTCGATCTGCTCGGAGATCACCGTGATGGGATGACGTGCGCCGATCGCACCGCGCCGGGCCGGCAGCGTCACGTCGATCGCCTCGGCGACCAGGACGGCGGCGTCGCGTTCGGCGAGTAGCTCGGCGCGGCGGGCCTCGAAGGCGTCCGAGACCCGGCCGCGGGCCACGTTCACGCGCTTACCGGCGTCGGCCTTGTCCTGCTTGGGCAGCCCGCCCATCGCCCGCTGAGCCAGGGCGATCGGCGATTTGCCGCCCATATGCTCCGTCTTGGCGGTGGCGAGCGCATCCAGGTCGGCCGCGGCCGCGAACGCCTTCTCCGCGGCGGCGGCAGCAGCGGAGAGAGCCTCTTCGCTGAGCGCCTCCGCCGGCGTCGCTGACTGCTCGGCTGCATCCTTCTCGTCGGCCACGATGGTTCGTCTCTCCCCTGGGCTGGTCGGGTCCGTGCGGTTGCCTGCATCCGCACATCGGGCATCGGCACATGCGATACACGACTATGCGATGCCAACTATTGTCGCTGGTCGAATCGTAGGCGATGTCGGCAGGCCGCCTCACACGGATATTTCCGGCGTTCGGACGTTCCGCGGCATCGGCCCGAACACCGGCAATCGGTCCATCGGAGGCGGCGACAGGGAAAGGCGCGCCGCCCGAGATCCGGGCGACGCGCCTGAGCAGGCTGTCCTGCGAGCCGATATATGGGGTACGCATTCCCCGGCGTCCGGCCCGGCCTCGCCGATCAATGCGGACCGGGCCTACTGCTCACCGACGGCGCGCCGGGCCCGATGTCATGCGTCGGCCGATACGGTCACAGCGTCGCGGTCCGATTCCCGCGCGCCGGCCGGCGCCTCGATCGTGACGAGGTGCCGGGGCAACCGCAGCAGGACGATCACCGCCCCGGCCGCCACGATCACCGCGCCGGTCCACACGGCCGGGACCAGCCCGTCGACGAATCCCTGCGGACTCGCATACGACCCGTGCGAGGCGAAGATCGAGGCCAGAATCGCCACACCGATCGCGACGCCCACTTCGCGCACGGTGTTGTTCGTTCCCGAGGCCATGGCCCGATCCTCGGCGGCGGCACTCGCCATCACGACGGTCGCGCTGGGCGCGAAGGTCAAGCCCATGCCGACCCCGCCGAGCACCATGGCGCCGATGAACGAGCCGTAGCCGGCGTCGACCGTGCTCACCGTCGCCATCCAGGCCAGGGCCCCGGCGAGCATCGCCTGCCCGGCCACCAGCAGGGTGCGGGCGCCGATCCGGCCGACGACGAGGCCCGCCAGGGGCGCCACGACCATCGGCGCGGCGGTCCAGGGAAGCGTGCGCAGACCGGATTCGAAGGGGCTGTAGCCGCGCACGACCTGGAAGTACTGCGAGATCAGGAAGATCGCGCCGAAAACGCCGACCGCGAAGGTGAAGCTGGTGATGTTGCTGACCCGGAAGGCACGCGACCGGAACAGTCGCAGCGGCAGCATCGGGGCCGGGGTTCGCATTTCCCAGGCGATAAAGGCGGCCAGCAGCGCGGCCCCGCCGAGCAGTCCGCTCAGCACCGGCGCGGAGGTCCAGCCGTCGTCGGCGCCGTGCACGACCGCCCACACGATCGCCAGCACCCCGCCCGCCGACAGGACCAGCCCGAGCGGATCGAAACGTCTTGCGCCGCCGAAGGATTCACCGAGCACCCGGGCCGCGAAGGGCAGTACCGCGATGCCGATCGGCACGTTCAGCCAGAAGATCCACTGCCAGCTCAGGCCGCCGACGACAGCGCCGCCGACCACCGGTCCCACCGCGATGCCCAGTCCGGAGATGCCGCCCCAGATGCCGATGGCGGCACTACGCATCTTCTCCGGCACCGCGTCGGACAGCAGCGTCAGCGACAGCGGCATGACCGCCGCGCCGCCGAATCCCTGGATTGCGCGGGCGGCCACCAGCATCCACGGCTCGGTGGCCAGGGCGCAGGCCGCCGACGCGGCGGTGAACAGCGCGATGCCGGCGAGGAATATCCGGCGCCGGCCGAAGCGGTCGCCGAGCGCGGAGGCCGTGAGCAGCAGCGACGCGAAGGACAAGGTGTAGGCGTTGACGAACCATTGCAGGTCGCTCAGCGAGGCGTTCAGTTCGGTGCGAATCACCGGCAGCGCGTTGGTGACGACCAGGTTGTCCAGGGCGACCATGAACATCGGGATGCCGACGGCGGCCAGGACCGCGCCCAGCGGTCGGCGGAGGGAGCCGGCCGTGCCGGCACGGGGGGTGGTTTCGAGGGTGGAGGTCATCGCAGATCCTTTGTTGTTATCGACTGATAACTTGATGTCGAAAGAGTATGCATCCACTGATAACATGTCAACAGGTAGCGATGCCGGGCTCGATTCCCGCCCGCACCGCGCTACCGTGACCGTCGGACGATCGCGAGGAGGACCATGGCGGACTCGACCCGCACGCGGCTGACCGCAGCCGAGCGCAGCGAGCAGGTACTGGCCGCTGCGGTCACCGCATTCGCCGAAACCGGTTACGCCGCAACGAAAACCGACGAGATCGCCCGCCTCGCCGGTGTGTCGCAGCCCTATGTGATCCGGCTGTTCGGCACCAAGGAACGCTTGTTCGTCGCCGCGGTCAATCGGTCCTGCGCGCGGATCGAAGAGGTTTTCCGCGCCGCGCGCGCCGACGCACCGGCGAACGCGACCCCACAGGAAGCACTGAAGGCGCTCGGCAAGGGCTACGAGACCTTCCTCGCCGAACGGGAACTGCCGCTCCTGCTGCTGCACGGCTTCTCCGCCAGCGCCGATCCCGCGATCGGCGACCACGTGCGCGAGCGGTTCGGGCGCATCTACGACCTGGTCCGCGAACTCACCGGCGCCGACGCCGACGATGCCCGCCAGTTCATGGCCACCGGCATGCTCATCACCGTGATGACCGCCATGCAGGTAATCGGACCCGATGCGGTGCCGACCCGCTGGGCCGAGGAAATCAACGCCTGCTTCGAGGACGACTGACCAGCCGTTTCACCCGCCGCGTCCGGATGTGATCGAACACACCGGGCGTTCGGCCTTTGCGCAGCGTTCTCCCAGGATTATAGTTACTTTCGTTAATCAACTTGTTTGATATCCCCCGAACACTTGTGATGCGGCGACATCGGCGACCGGCCGACCGCCGCATCAACGCTTCCGGAAAGAGAACGATGGCAATCACCTCTGCGAACGACGCCGCGCGCAGATCCCCAGAATCGGGTGAGACGGCGGCGATGACGCACCGGCAGATCATGGAGGCCCTCTCCGGTCTGCTGCTGGGCATGTTCGTCGCGATCATCTCCTCCACGATCGTGACCAATGCGCTGCCGAAGATCATCGGCACGCTGGGCGGCGGACAGTCCGCCTACACCTGGGTCGTCACCGCCTCCCTGCTCGCGATGACGGCCACCACCCCGCTGTGGGGCAAACTCGCCGACCTGTTCAGCAAGAAGGCACTCGTCCAGATCGCTCTGCTGATCTACGTGGCCGGCTCGGTGGTCGCGGGTCTGTCGCAGAACCCGGGCATGCTGATCGCCTGCCGCGCAGTCCAGGGCATCGGCGCCGGCGGTCTGTCCGCGCTGGCCCAGATCGTGATGGCCGCGATGATCTCCCCGCGCGAACGCGGCCGCTACAGCGGCTATCTGGGCGCGGTGTTCGCGGTGGCGACCGTCGGCGGCCCGTTGCTCGGCGGTGTCATCACCGACACCAGCTGGCTGGGCTGGCGCTGGTGCTTCTACGTCGGTGTGCCGTTCGCGGTGGTCGCGCTGATCGTGCTGCAGCGCACGCTGCGCCTGCCCGTCACCCGGCGCGAGGTGAAGGTCGACTGGCTGGGCGCCTTCCTGGTCACCGCGGCGGTGTGCCTGCTGCTGGTGTGGGTCACCTTCGCCGGCGACAAGTACGCATGGGCTTCCTGGCAGACCCTGACGATGGTGCTCGGCGCCGTCGCGCTGGCTCTGCTGTTCGTCTTCGCCGAACTGCGGGCCGCCGAGCCGATCGTGCCGATGCACCTGTTCGCCAACCGCACCATCAGCCTCGCCTCGGCCGCCTCGCTGTTCATCGGTGTCGCGATGTTCGCGGGCACCGTGTTCTTCAGCCAGTACTTCCAGCTGGCGCGCGGCGAATCGCCCACGATGTCGGGCATCATGACCATCCCGATGATCGGCGGCCTGTTCATCTCCTCGACGGTGTCGGGCCAGATCATCACCCGCACCGGCCGGTGGAAGGCATGGCTGGTCACCGGCGGCTTGCTGGTGACCGCCGGTCTGGGCCTGCTCGGCACCATCCGCTACGACACCAACTACTGGCTGGTCGCGATCTACATGGCGATGATGGGCCTGGGCATCGGTATGACGATGCAGAACCTGGTGCTGTGCACCCAGAACCAGGTGGCGCCGCACGAACTCGGCGCGGCCAGCTCGCTGGTGACGTTCTTCCGCAGCCTCGGCGGTGCGATCGGCGTCTCGGCGCTCGGCGCGGTGATGGCCGAGCGGGTGAAGGACTACATCAGCGACGGTCTGAGCCACCTGAACCCGGCCGCGGCGCAGGCCATGGGCGGCGGCAGCCGGATTCCGGACATCGCCGCGCTGCCCGGTCCGGTCCGCACGGTCGTCGAGGACGGCTACGGTCACGGCATCGCCGACGTGTTCCTCATCGCGGCGCCCATCGCGCTCGTCGCCTTCCTGCTGACGCTGTTCATCAAGGAGGTCGCGCTGCGGACCACCGGCGCGCTGGCACAGGCCGCCGAGTCGGGGCCGGAACCGGTGCTCTCGGCCCAGGTCATGGCCGAGGACGCCTCGGGCCTGGTCCCGGAGGAGTTCGTGAGCACCGGGATCATGGTCCACGGCCGCGTCCTCGCCGGTGACGGCACGCCGGTGACGCGCACCGCGCTCACCCTGATCTCCCCCACCGGCCGCCAGATCGGCCGTGCGATCGCCCGCGGCGACGGGCACTACGCGCTCGACGCCCCGGATCCCGGTTCCTATGTGCTGATCGCCTCGGCCGACGGATTCCAGCCGCAGGCCACGCCGATCACGGTGGGTACGCGGCAGATGGAACACGATGTGCGGCTGAGCGGTATGAGCGGATTGGCCGGCACCGTGCGGGCGGCCGACGACGGCACGCCGGTGGCCGATGCGCTGGTGATCGTCACCGACAGCCGCGGCGATGTGCTGGCGGCGGGCGCGTCCGGGCCCGCGGGCGACTACGCGCTGACCGAACTGGTTCCCGGACCGGTGACCGTCGCGGTGAACGCCGCCACGTTCCAGCCGGTGGCGTTGCCGGCGGAGGTCGCGGGCCAGGGCATCACCCAGCTCGACGTGGTGCTGTCGCGCGGCGCGCAGCTGCGCGGTGTCGTGCACGGTGCGCACGGTCCGCTGCGCGATGCCCGGGTGACCCTCGTCGACACGGCGGGCGCGGTGATCGACAGCACCACCACCGACGCCGACGGCAGTTATCTGTTCGCCAACCTCGCGGTCGGCGACTACACGGTGGTGGCGTCCGGCTACCCGGAAACCACCTCCACGCTGACCCTGGCCGCGGGCACCGGCGACAACCACGTGATCGAGCTGGCGCACCCGCGCGACTGATCGACGTGAGTGTGGGCGCCGGATTCGGAAATCCGGCGCCCACAGCCATATTCGGGGCACGAGGTCAGCGGTGGCGGACCCGCGCGTCGGCGTAGAGGCAGATCGCCGCGGCGGCGGCCAGATTCAGGCTTTCCGCGCGGCCGTGGATGGGGATGCGGATGCGGTGGTCGGCGCGGGCCGCGACCGCTGGGTCCAAGCCGTGCGCCTCGTTGCCGAAAAGCCATGCGGTGCCGCCGGATTCGCCCGCGGTACGCAGCAGGTCGTCGGCATCGTCGAGATCGACCTCACCGCGCGCGGTGGTCGCGAGCACGGTGATGTCGTTGTCGCGCAGCGCGTTCAGCACGGCGTCGATATCGCGGTCGCGCGCGATCGGCACATGGAACAGGCTGCCCGCGCAGGCGCGCACACATTTGCCGTTGTGCGGATCCACCGAATCACCGGCCAGCACCACACCATCGGCGCCGACCGCGTCGGCCACGCGAATCAGGGTGCCGGCATTGCCGGGGTCGGCGATCTCGACCGGGACGGCGAGCAGGCGGCCGCCCGAGGCGAGTCCCGGCACGCCATCTGCTGCCGCCGGTGCATCCTCGTGCCGCGGCGAAACGACTTGCGACAGTGGCACATCCACGAGGCGGCAGACCGCGACCAAACCGGGCGGGGTGACCGTCTCACCCAGATGCTCGGCGGCCCGCTCGCTCACCAGCGTGGTGCGGACACCGAGCGCGGCGGCCGTCGCCACCAGTTCGTGCTCGCGTTCGGCGGCGCGATTCGAGTAGAACAACTCCTCGACCCGCTCGGTATCCAGCGCCGCGGCCACGGAATTGGCGCCCTCGGCCAGGAAGAGGCCGGTCTTGCGGCGGGATGCCGAGCGGTGCAGCTTGACAGCGGAAACGACCCGCGGATTGCGTTCCGACAGTTCCGGATTCGTCCGGTCGTCGGAGCCGCGCTCCGCGGGTCGTTTCGACGTGTTGGTCAACTGGTCGCAGCTCAGGCGGCCGGGGCGTTGACATCCTCCGGCAGGGCGGCCTTGGCCACCGCCACCAGGCCGGCGAACGCGTCGGCGTCGGAGACGGCGAGCTCGGCGAGGATCTTGCGGTCGACCTCGACACCCGCGGCCTTCAGGCCCTGGATGAAGCGGTTGTAGGTGATGTCGTTGAGCCGAGCCGCGGCGTTGATGCGCGCGATCCACAGCTTGCGGAAGTCACCCTTGCGAGCCCGGCGGTCCCGGTAGGCGTAGGTGAGCGAGTGCAGCTGCTGTTCCTTGGCCTTGCGGTACAGCCGCGAGCGCTGCCCACGGTAGCCCTTGGAGGCCTCGAGCACGGAACGGCGCTTCTTCTGAGCGTTGACGGCCCTTTTGACGCGTGCCACTGGTCAGTCCTTGTTCGATCGAGGGGCGCGGCGGCGCCCACAGGTTGGGAGAGGGAACGGTGCGCGAGTGCGCTCAGATACCGAGCAGCTTCTTCACGCGACGGACGTCAGCGGGCGCGACGACCTCCGTGCCGTCCAGACGACGAGTCCGGCGGCTGGACTTGTGCTCGAGCAGGTGGCGACGGTTCGCCTGCTGGCGCAGCAGCTTGCCGCGACCGGACACCTTGAATCGCTTCGAGGTGCCGCTGTGGCTCTTCATCTTCGGCATGGATTCCTCAATCTTGTCTCGTTCCGGCGGCATCGCATCGTGCGATACCGCCGGTGCTGTATCGGTTTACTGCGGGCTGGCCGCTTCGGCTTCCGGCGCGGGCGCCGAACCGGCCGCAGCGTCGCCCCCAGCGGGCGCGGAACTGCCGGGCGCCGCACCACGCTGCGCGGTCTGCTGCGCGGCGGTCTGCGCCTTGACCCGGGTCTTCGCACCCTTGTGAGGCGCGAGGACCATCGTCATGTTCCGGCCGTCCTGCTTGGCGGAGGTCTCCACGAAGCCGAGGTCGGCGACGTCGGAGGCCAGCCGCTGCAGCAGCCGGAAACCGAGTTCGGGACGCGACTGCTCGCGACCACGGAACATGATGGTGACCTTGACCTTCGACCCGGCCTCGAGGAACCGCATCACGTGTCCCCGTTTGGTCGCGTAGTCGTGGTCATCGATCTTCGGGCGGAGCTTCTGCTCCTTGATCACGGTCTGCTGCTGGTTCTTGCGGGACTCGCGCGCCTTCTGCGCGGTCTCGTACTTGAACTTGCCGTAGTCCATGATCTTGCAGACCGGTGGACGCGCGTCCGGTGCGACCTCGACGAGGTCGAGGTCAGCCTCTTGGGCGACGCGTAGTGCATCTTCAACACGCACGATCCCCACCTGCTCACCACCCGGTCCGATGAGTCGGACCTCGGGCACGCGGATGCGATCGTTGATGCGGGTCTCAGTGCTGATGGGGCCTCCTAGGTCAAGCGGTGTCATCCAACGACCGCGAGCAACAACTGCAACCCCATACCCAACACGAAAGCCCCGTTGCGGTATTTCACCGCCACGGGGCCCGAATGTCGACCGGTCGCCGCGGGCGTCCACCAACAGGACTGCCACCTCGACCTCGCCACGGACGGATCCGAGCGAGAAACCCGCCGCATACGGCGGGTGACCGGACCATCGAACCTGGCACGCAGGCCGGCCGATGGTGGGAGTCGGGCTCCACTTACAGCCCCGAGCCGGTGCGCTGGATCGGTTCCAGCACGGGACCGGGGCGGTCGTCGCCGACCACTTTAACACCGGAGGCGCCCCTACTCCCAATCGGCCGCCCCCGCAACCCGGCGACGCGAACCCGATGACATGCTACGGATATGAGCGAGCATGCCGGCGACCCGTCGGCCCTGAGTGAGTCCGCGGATCCGGAAACGGTGCGGGAGCTGGCCGATATCCCCGCCGTCGAGGTGATCAGCCGGGCCGCGGTGATGCTGATGAGCTCGGCCGCCGAGAAGCTGGGCCTCGCCGACGAGGACCCCGATTCCAGCCCGCGTCGCGATCTGGACGAGGCCCGGCGCGTGATCACGGCCCTCGCCGGACTGGTGACGGCGTCGGTCGAATATCTGGGCCCGCACGCCGGACCCATCCGCGAGGGTCTGCAGTCGCTGCAGCGCGCGTTCCGGGAGTCGTCGGCACATCCGGACGCGCCGGGCGCGGGACCGGGCGAGAAGTACACCGGGCCGGTGTACTGAGCTCGGGCATCCGCCGCGCGGATCACCGCACGGCGATCCCCGACAGCAGAGTGGCGACGACGGCGGCGACCGGGGGCGGCGCGAACGGACGCGGCGTTCCCGAGAGCAACGACGAGAGCACCGCGTCGTGGCAGATGCCGACCAGGACCGCGGCGGCCGCATCGACATCCGCGTCGGCCGCCAGTCGGCCCAGATCGCGTTCGGCGCGCAGATAGACCACCAATTCCTCGCGCCAGATTCGCTGCCGGCCTTCGGTTTCGGTGAATCTGGCGAGGACCGCGGGCTGGGTGATCAGGCCCGCGAACACCGGCAATACCGCCTGATGCAGCGCCAGCCCCTGGCGCAGGCACACCGCCAGATTCTCCGCGAGATCGCCGCTACCGGCGGCGGGCAGCGGCGGGAAGCTCCGATCCACCGATTCCACGTGGGCCCGCAGCGCCGCGGCGAGCAGTTCCTCCTTGTCGGCGAAATGGTTGTAGAGCACCCCGTCGGACACCCCGGCCGCCCGCGCGATGGCACGCACGGTGAGCCCGGCGCTGCCCTGTTCGGCGAACAGTTTCTCGGCCGTGGCGATCAGATGGGCGCGCAGATCGCGATCGTCGCGGTCGTGCAGCGCCGCCGCCCGTCGGGGTGACATGGGACCTACGGTAGTGCGACGGTGGCGGTGACGAGCCGGGAGGCCGAGCGCAACCGGATCGGACCGTCGCCCGCGAACGGCGCGAGAGCGGCGGCGACGGCGGTACGCACCTCGGCATCGGTGGCGAAGTCGTTGCGCATCCGGTGGTACCGCACCGGCCCCCAGCCCACGACGAATTCGGTGGCATCGTCGACATCCGCGCCCCAGACGCTGTCGGTGACGACGAGTTCGTTCGCGACATCGGCGAACCCCGCCGCGCCGAGCAGATCGGCGGTGGCCGCGGGATCGGCGAAGGCGTTGAAGCCGTGCCCCACCTCGAATCCGGGCAGATGTGTTGCCGCCGCGGCGAATACGGCACTGACGTCGGAATCCGACATCGCCGGTACGGCGATCGCGAGCCGCCCGCCCGGCCCCAGCGCGCGGGCGATATTGGTGAACGCCGCCACCGGGTCGGCGAAGAACATGATGCCGAACCGGCTCACCGCCACATCGAAGGAGCCGGGCGCGAACTCGAACACCTGCGCATCGCCCTGATGAAACGAAACATTGTGCACGCCTTCGGCTTCGGCGAGCGAGCGCGCCCGCGCGAGCATCGGCCCGGAGAGGTCGACTCCGGTCGCCGAGGCCGCCCGCCGGGCCGCCTCGCGCGTCAATTGACCGTTACCGCAGCCGATATCGAGGACCCGATCTCCCGCCGCGATACCGGCCGCGGCCAGCAACGGCTCGTTGATCCCCGAGTTCACCGCGTCGTAGCGGTCGGCGTTCCCGGCCCAGTGTTCACCCTCGTACCCGTTCCACGCCTCCGATTGGGCGGTATTGACGATCGCGGTCATGGGAGTCTCCTTCGAGTCATTATGAACGTCTGTTCATGAACGTGTGTTCATAATGATGGACGCGTCGCCCTGTGGTCAAGATTTAGGCGGATTTCGGACCGATAGTGAACGTCGCTACGACAGCGGCACGAACTCAGTCCTCGCGCACCGTGATTCGGCGCAGCGCCGCTTCGGTTTCGGCGGCGAGCACACCCACCAGTTCGGTGGCCGAAGCGATCGAGGTGATCCGGTCGACGGCCTGGCCCGCCCACACCGGAACGGCGGTGACGTCGTTGCGGGCGGCGGCTTCGCGGTAGTCGCGCAGGGCCGCCTCGTCGGTGCGCAGTTCGTCGTCGCGGCCGCGCCAGTGGTCGAGGAAGGTGTTGCGCAGGGTGCGGGCCGGATATTTCTCCGGCCACGGTGCGCCGCGAGCGATGTCGAGCGTCCAGTTCACCTCGGTATCGGCGCCGGCGGCGCCCACCAGAGCCTTGCCCAGTTCGGCGGGCACGAGAGCCTCGTGGGTCGCCTGGAAGCGGGTGCCCACCATCGCCCCGGCCGCGCCGAGCGCCAGCGCGGCCGCGATCGCACGACCGTCGGCGATGCCACCGGCCGCGAGCACCGGCACGGCACCCGCCAGATCGACGATCGTCGGCACGAACGACAGTGTCCCGATGCCCTGGGCCGCACAGTGACCACCGGCGTCGCTGCCCTGCGCCACCAGCACGTCCGCGCCCGCGTCCAGCGCCCGCCGCGCCTCGTCGGCATCGGTGACCTGCACGATCAACACCGCACCCGCGTCCCGGACGGCGGCCGCGAGCGGCATCGGGTCCCCGAAGGACAGCACCACCGCGGCTGGATCGAACGACAGCGCGTGGTCGAGTACGGCTCGGTCGATCGCCCAGCTCAGGAAGCCGACTCCCCATGGCGCGGTGGTGTTCTCGCGCACCAGTCGCAGTTCGCGCTCGACCCATTCCCGGTCGCCGCGACCACCACCGACGAGCCCCAGACCGCCCCCCTCGGAGACCGCGGCGGCCAGGGCCCCGCCCGCTTCGCCACCCATGGGCGCGGACACGATCGGGTGGCGGACGGAGAGGATTTCGGTGAATGCGGTCGGAATCGCCATGCCCCGATCGTCGCAGGTGTGCGCGGCGGACACGACGGCGGCGTGCGGACCGGCCGGTCGTTGTCGTGCTCGAGCACTCGCCGCTTTTCGCGGTGACTTACCCCAATGCGGGCATTTCCGCCCTCGCCGCGCGGTAGCCGGCTTCTATGATTCGCCGGATGTCTTCATGGGTACGTTCCAGCGGAAGACGTGACGAATACCGGGGTGCAGCATGACCGCCAGAAGAGATCTGGACCACGAACTCGGCGGGCCGATCGCCGCCACGGATCTACTGACCGATCACGAGTGCGCGGACCTGTTGTCGCTGTTCACGCAGGCACGTCGTGAGGAGGCGCAGGCGCTGTCGCAGTCGGTGGACTCGATGATCAGCGCCCTGCCGCGGCCGCTGCGGGCGCCGGCGAAGAAGATCATGTTCGGGAACCTGCTGGACTGATGACGGATCCGGTAACCCGCGCCCAGCTCATCCTGCTCGCCCGCACGTTGCACGTTCCACCGGAACGGCTCGCTCATCTGGAGCGCCTCGGCGCCCGGAATCTGCACGAACTGCAGCAGCGGATGGCCGCGATCGTCTTCGATCAGCATGCCGAAACCTTCAAGCGGATCAGCAGATTGGTGCCGATCATTCCGCTCGGCATCTCGATGCCGCTGGTACAGAAGCTGGTGCCGCCGGCGCTGACCGGGCGCGCGGCCGGCGCGGTGGGCGTCGATCACCCGAAGAAGGCCGCCGAAACCGTCGCACTGCTCGGCATCGGCTACGCGGCCGACTGTGCGCCGTATCTGGACCCGCGCACGGTCGGTGAACTGGCCGATATCGCGCCGCCGGAACCGATCGTGCAGATCGTCAACGAGGTGCTGCGCCGGCGCGACTACATCACCGCGGGGCCGTTTCTCGGCTACGCGTCACCCCGGCTGATCGAAGCCGTGGAGCGCGGCGTTCCCGACGACGAAGGCCTGATCTTCTCGGCGTCGTTCGCCTTCTCCACCAGCGCCCTGACCTCCGTGCTGCGCCAGTTGCTCAACGGCCCGGCGCGCCGGATGCCGCGCATGATCCAGACCGTCCTGCACGGGTCACCGGAGTTGCGGCTGGCGGCGTTGTCGATCTTCGCGCGCTGCGATACCGATGTCGTCGCCGACGTGGGAGATATCGTGCTGGGCGTCGGGACGCCCGCCCTCCTGGGCAATCTGGTGACGACCGCGATCCACGGCCGGGCGGTGCGCGATATGGCTGTCTTCTTCGACACCTTGCGCCCGCCCGCCCTGGCGGCGATGGCGGCACTGCCGATTTTCACCGATACCGCGGTGGCCGCCGCCCTGCTGCAGGGCCTGGAGGGCTGCTCCGATCCGGCGCCCTGGCGCGGGTTGTTCGCCCTGCTGGCACTGCTCGATCCCGCGATGCGGCCGGCGCTGGCCGATATGCTCGCCCAGCAGTCCGACGCCACCATCGCGGCGCTGCCCTCGCACGCCACCGAGGCCGATCTGTGGCCCGTCCTGCTGGAAATCATTGCGGCGGGCGATCATTCGGTCCAGGCGCGGATCGGCAGCCGCTGGGCGATGCTGCCGCCGGAACGCCGCGCGGGCGTGCAATGGCATCTGGACGAACGCAGTGAGGACCCGCGGCTGACCACGGTGGCCGGCGCGGTGGCTGCCAGTTCGGTGTCGGTGGAAGAGGTCTTCTTCCGGCGCCGGCAGCTCGGCCGCCGCCGCGGCGCCGACAGCTGGGACGCGGTCTGATCGAGCGCGGCCTACCGGGGCCGCTGACACCGATCGACATCGTTGAGAGACGGACCCGCCGGAAACCAGCGGGTCCGCCGCGCGCTGCTCAGCCGACGGCAGCCGTCTTGCGACGCCCGGCCGGCTTCGCAGCCGCCGACTTGGCGGCCGTCGCCTTCTTGGTCTTCGTCGCCTTCGCCGGTGCGGCGGGCTTGTCGAGGACCTCGCGCAGGAACTGGCCGGTGTAGCTGTCGGCAACGGCCGCAACGTCTTCCGGGGTGCCCTGTGCGATCACGGTGCCACCGCCGGAGCCGCCCTCGGGACCCATGTCGATCACCCAGTCGGAGGTCTTGATGACGTCGAGGTTGTGTTCGATGACGATGACGGTGTTGCCCTTGTCGACCAATCCGTTGATCACCGCGAGCAGTTTGCGAATGTCCTCGAAGTGCAGGCCGGTGGTCGGCTCGTCGAGGATGTAGACCGTGCGCCCGGTCGAGCGTTTCTGCAGTTCTGCGGCCAGCTTCACGCGCTGCGCCTCACCACCGGACAGCGTCGGGGCGCTCTGCCCCAGCCGCACATACCCCAGGCCGACATCGACCAGGGTCTTGAGGTATCGGTGGATCGAGGTGACCGGCTCGAAGAAGTCGGCCGCCTCCTCGATCGACATGTCGAGCACCTCGGCGATGGTCTTGCCCTTGTAGTGCACCTCGAGGGTTTCCCGGTTGTACCGGGCGCCGTGGCACACCTCGCAGGGCACGTACACATCCGGCAGGAAGTTCATCTCGATCTTCAATGTGCCGTCGCCGGAACAGGCCTCGCACCGGCCGCCCTTGACGTTGAAGGAGAACCGGCCCGGCTGATAGCCGCGCACCTTGGCCTCGGTGGTGGCTGCGAACAGGGTGCGGATCTTGTCGAAGACGCCGGTGTAGGTGGCCGGGTTCGAGCGCGGGGTGCGCCCGATCGGGGACTGGTCGACCTGCACCAGCTTGTCGAGGTGGTCGAGACCATTGATCCGGGTGTGCCGGCCGGGCACCTGCCGCGCACCGTTCAGCTTGTTCGCCAGCACGGTCGCCAGGATGTCGTTGACCAGCGTCGACTTGCCGGAACCGGAGACGCCCGTGACCGAGGTCAGCACGCCGAGCGGGAAGGCCACATCGATGCCGCGCAGATTGTGCTCGTTCGCGCCGACCACGGTGAGCTGCTTCTTCTTCGACACCGGCCGGCGTACCAGCGGCACCTCGATCACTTCGCGGCCCGAAAGATAGGCGCCGGTCAGCGAATTCGGATCCTCGAGCAGCCCCGGGTAGGGGCCGCTGTAGACGACCTGGCCGCCGTGCTCACCGGCCAGCGGGCCGATGTCGACCACCCAATCCGAGGAGTGGATGGTGTCCTCGTCGTGTTCGACCACGATCAGCGTATTGCCGAGATTCCGCAGCCGCGTGAGGGTTTCGATCAGGCGCCGGTTGTCGCGCTGATGCAGGCCGATGGACGGCTCGTCGAGCACGTACAGCACGCCGACCAGTCCCGAACCGATCTGGGTGGCCAGCCGGATGCGCTGCGCCTCACCGCCGGACAGCGTCGCCGCCGCCCGCGACAGCGTCAGATATTCCAAGCCCACGTCGAGCAGGAAGCCCAGCCGGGCCTGAATCTCCTTGAGTACCTGACCGGCGATCGCGGCCTCCCGCTCCCCCAGCTCGAGCGAGTTCAGGAAGCGCGAGCAGTCGCGGATCGAGAGATCGCACACCTCGGCGATGGAACGGCGTCCGGCTTCGGCGTTGAGGGTGACGGCCAGGATCTCCGGGCGCAGCCGCGCACCGCTACAGACCGGGCACGGCACATCGCGCATGTACCCGTCGTAGTGCTCCTTCATCTGCTCGGACTCGGTGCTCTCCAACCGCCGCTGCAGGAACGGCATCACGCCCTCGAAGTCGGCGTAGTAGGACCGCTTGCGGCCGTAGCGGTTGGTGTAGGACACGTGCACCTGATCGGAGCTGCCCTCGAGCACCGCCTTACGGGCCTTGAGCGGCAACGTATTCCACGGCGCGTCCATCGAGAAGCCGATCGCCTCGGACAGCCCGGACAGCAGCCGGTTGAAGTATTCGGCGGTCTGCCCGCGCGACCACGGGGCGATCGCGCCGTCGTTGAGGCTCAGTTCCGGGTCGGGCACCACCAGATCCGGATCGACCTCCTTGCGAATGCCGAGACCGGTGCAGTCCGGGCAGGCGCCGTACGGCGAGTTGAAGGAGAACGACCGCGGTTCCAGATCCTCGATATCCAGCGGATGACCGTTCGGGCAGGCCAGTTTCTCCGAGAACCGCCGCTCGCGGTCGTGGGCGTGTTCGTCGCGGTCGACGAAGTCCAGCACCACGATGCCGTCGGCCAGCCGCAGCGCCGTCTCGATCGAATCCGTCAGCCGCTGTTTGGAAGTCGGCTTGACGGCCAGCCGGTCGATCACGACCTCGATGTCGTGCTTCTCCTGCTTCTTCAGCTTCGGCGGCTCGGTGAGCGGATACACCACACCGTCGACCCGCACCCGGGAGTAGCCCTGGGTGTTCAGCTGGTCGAACAGGTCCACGAATTCGCCCTTGCGGGTCCGCACCACCGGGGCCAGCACCTGGAAGCGGGTGCCGGGCTCCATCTCCAGCACCTGATCCACGATCTGCTGCGGGGTCTGCTTGGCGATCAGCTCACCGCAGACCGGGCAGTGCGGGGTTCCGGCGCGGGCGTACAGCAGGCGCAGGTAGTCGTAGACCTCGGTGATGGTGCCGACGGTCGAGCGCGGATTGCGGTTGGTCGACTTCTGGTCGATCGACACCGCCGGGGAGAGTCCCTCGATGAAATCCACATCGGGCTTGTCCATCTGCCCCAGGAACTGGCGGGCGTACGCCGACAGCGATTCGACGTAGCGACGCTGGCCCTCGGCGAAGATGGTGTCGAAGGCGAGGCTGGATTTACCGGACCCGGACAGTCCGGTGAACACGATCAGGCTGTCGCGTGGCAGGTCGAGGTCCACTCCCTTCAGGTTGTGCTCCCGAGCTCCGCGCACGGTCAACAGATCCGCCACCGGCTGTCCCTTCTCGATCGAAATTCGGCATCCAGAATCTCCCCAGACGCCATGCTAAGCACACCCACCGACAAGTTCGGTGACACGACCGCGAGCGGCCCCGTTCCGCGACCCGAGCGGTCCCGGCGCTCACGCCGGGCCGAGCACCACCACGGAGTTGTGCCCGCCCATTCCGAGCGAGGTCTTCACCGTGAATCCGCCGTCGAACGGGGTGGGTCCGTCCAGCAGGCGAGGATGCGCCTCGGCCACGATGGGCGGCGCCACCACGACGCCGCGTTCGTACCCCAGCGCCGTCGCCGCGATCTCGACGCCGGCCGCCGCACCCATGCAATGTCCGGTCAGCGGCTTGATCGAATAGACCTGCGGGCGGTCGTCGAAGATCCGCGCCAGCACGGCCCGTTCGGCCACATCGCACTGCCGGGTCCCCGGTCCGTGGGCGTTGTAGTAGCTCACGTCCCCGGAGCGCACCCCGGCCCGGTCCAGGGCCTGGCGCGTACAGTCCAGTATCCGCTCCAGACCGGGGTCGACGGACACGACGTGATAAGCGTCATTGGTCATCGCCCCGCCCAGCATCGCGCAGTACGGCCGCTCCACCTGCCGGGAGACCACGAACGCCACCGACGCCTCACCGAAGCTGAATCCGCGGCTGCCCTCCTGGAACGGCCGGCACGCCTCCAGCGGATCGGCGTCGATCACGGCCGCGCCCATCTGCACGAAGTGGTGGACCATGTCGGGGCTCGCCGACAGGTCGGTGGTCACGCAGATCACGTCGTCGGCGAAACCCTGATCCAGCCACATCTGCGCGGTGATCAGCGCGACGTTGGCCGAACTGCAAGCCGCCGAGACGTTCATCGAGGGGCCGTGGAAGGCGAATTCCTGCATCAGCAGCGAGATCGGAGTCGACGGCAGCAGGCGCAGATAGTCGCGGGAGCGGCGGCGGCTGTCGTCGGCGAGGTAGAAGTCCTCCCAATCCCGGACGTCGCCGAGCACGATCGCGTGGATCACCCCGACGGTGCGGCCCGGCCGCCAGCCTCGTTCGGTCGCGTCGGCGATCGCCTCGCGCGCGGCCTCCTGAACCGCCCGGGCGTAGCGGCTCGGGCTCAGCGACTCGTCGCCGCCGTCGGGCACCAGGGCGATCCACGCGTATTCGTCGCGGTCGGCGCCGTAGCCGGGATAGAGCCCGGCGGCCGCCTTACCGGTGTGCAGACCGCGCCACAGCGTCTCCCTGCCCCAGCCGTAACCGCTGACGACGCCGATACCTGCGATCGGCATACGATCTTGATATTCTCGAGTTGACATCGGGGTTGTGTTCGGCATTCGCGCTCCTACACCCGGCCTGGGCAGCTGCCTCCGGCGTAACACCCGGTCCGGCCCCCCGACCGGACCGAACCCGAACCCGACAGCGTACCGTCCGCCGATACCGCGGGAACGGGCACCTGTCATGATCACTCACAGGCCCGATAAGAACCTGAACTGTGACCGAACCAATACCGTCCGCGCTGTGATCCGCGGTACGTCACCATCAGAATGATCCCGTGCGCCAATTGACCTGAACAGACCATGATCAGGGGGTTACATGTGGTTGAGGCAGGTGAGAACCGGCCCGAGGCCGTGATGGACGCCGAACTGCTCGCCCAGCGGTACCGCACCCTGGTCGAGCACAGTCCCGATGGCGTCGTCGTGCACGAGGACGGCATGGTCGTCTACGCCAATCCGGCGATCGTGCGGCTGCTGGCCGTCCCCGGAGTGGACGAGGTGGTCGGGCATCCGGTCACCCAGTTCGTGGCGCATCACGACGTGCCCGCGATGCTCGAGCGCATCGACCGGCTGCACCAGACCGGCGACGCGTCCGAGACAGCGGAAATGACCCTGATCCGCAGCGACGGCCAGGCGGTCGACGTCGAGACGGTCTCGGTGCTCACCGTCTGGCAGAACCGGCTGGCCTATCAGGTGGTGATCCACGACCTCACCGCTCAGCGCCGCGCCGAGGCCGCCCAGCGCCGGGCCGAACACCATTTCACGGCCGTGGTGTCGCAACTCGAGGAGGGTGTGGTCGTCATCGACCGCGAGGGCCGGATCGAATCGATCAACCCGGCAGCGCTGCGCATCTTCGGTCAGGAAGGCGACAATCTGGTCGGCCGCCGCATCGATTCGCTGCCGTTGGCGCTGCTCGACGCGAACGCCCAGCCGCTGGCCCCGAGCCATCACCCGGTGGCACGAACCCTCGCCACGGGAGAAACCATCTCCCGCTACGTGTTCGGCGTGGACCGCCCGGACGGGCAGCGGCGCTGGCTGTCGGGTTCGAGCCGGTTGCTCAACCCGGGCGCAGCCGACTCGCCGGCCGTCTCCTCGTTCAACGACGTCACCGAATTCCGTGCCAGCCGAAGGCAATTGGAATATCAGGCGACCCACGATCCGCTCACCGGGCTGGCCAACCGATCGCTGGTGCTCTCGCGGCTGGCGACCGCGCTGGGCGTCGACGAACAGTCGCCGGTATCGAACGTTTTGTTCATCGACCTCGACGGATTCAAGGCCATCAACGACACCCTGGGCCACGCGATCGGCGATACCGTGCTGCAGATCGTGGCCCAGCGACTGCAGCGCGGCCTGCGCACCGACGATGTGGTCGGCCGCATCGGCGGCGACGAATTCCTGGTACTGCTGTCCGGCCGCACCCAGCCGGACGACCTGGACGGCCTGATCGCCCGGTTGCGCCAGACCATGGCCGAGCCGATCATCGCCCGCGGCCACCGCATCCACATCGAGGCGTCGATCGGCGTCACCGCGCTGCGCCCGGGTGATCCGCGCACCCCCGAAGCGGTGCTGCACGACGCCGATCTGGCGATGTACCGTGCCAAACCGGCCACCTCCGAGAGCAACGCCCTGGGACGGCGGCCGAACAACACTCACGCCTCCTGAAAGATCCGCGATGATCCTCGAACACGCGCTGCTGCCCGTCCGGCCCGATCGCACGGCCAAGTTCGAGGCGACGTTCGACGACCCGGTAGTGCAACATTTCACTACCCAGGTCGCGACGCGTTCACCTGCGACTACGGCGAGTCCCGCGAACCCGAACTAGACTCGACGATTCCGTTCTCTTCGCGCGCGGCCCGCTCGGCCCCTGTGGTGACAAGGAGTTCCGTTTTGCCCGACCGCCTCACCGAGGATCGCCCCGCCACCGATCGCGCTGCCGAACTGGAGCGGGAGCAGAGCTATCTCACCCTGCTGTATCAGCGGCTCGACGGCATGCGGGAGTACGCGCAGCGCCGGTTGAAGACGGTGCTGCTCGAGACCGGCGGCACGCCGCAGGCCCGCAGCGAACGCGAATCGTTCACCCAGCTCTACTCCGAGGACCTCGCCAAATACGACGCCGCCGAGAACGGGCTCTGCTTCGGCCGGATCGATCTGGCCGCGAACGACACCGGCGACGACGGCGCCGAGGGCGAGTACCGCTACATCGGCCGCCTCGGCATCCTCGACGAGGACGACGACTACAACACCCTGCTGCTGGACTGGCGGGCCCCGCTGGCCCGCCCGTTCTACCTCGCCACCACCGCCGCCCCCGACGGCGTGACCCGGCGCCGCCACATCCGCTCACGCAACCGCAACGTGACCGGTATCAGCGACGAATATCTCGATCTGGAGATGGCACGGCGGGCCGGCGCGATCGACTCCGACGACGGCGGCGTCGGCAGTGAGAGCGCCCTGCTCACCGCGTTGAACGCGGCGCGCACCGGCCACATGACCGATATCGTCGAGACGATTCAGAGCGAGCAGGACGCCATCATCCGCTCCGAACACCGCAGCGTGCTGGTGGTCCAGGGCGGTCCGGGTACCGGGAAGACCGCGGTCGCGCTGCATCGTGCGGCGTATCTGCTCTACACCTACCGCCAGCAGCTCGACAAGGCCGGCGTACTGATCATCGGGCCCAATTCCACCTTCCTCGACTACATCGGCCAAGTGCTGCCGTCGCTGGGCGAGACCGGCGTGCTGCTGTCCACGATCGGCAATCTGTATCCGGGAGTCGAAGCGACACTGGAGGATTCGCTGCGCGCGGGCGAACTCAAGGGTTCGCTCGACATGATCGATGTGCTGAAGAAGGCGGTGCGCGACCGGCAGGAGGTACCACGCGACCCGGTCCGCCTCGACTTCGACGGGTACGAGCTGACGCTGGATCGCAAGATCGCCACCCGTGCGCGCGGCCGGGCGCGCTCCTCGCGCCGCCCGCACAACCTCGCCCGCCCGATCTTCGCCGCCTCGGTGGTCGACGCGCTGACCGACCAGCTGGCACAGATCATCGGCAAGGACCAGTTCGCCGACACCGTCGACGAGGCGGATGTCGCCGCGGGCCGGCGGCCGTCGAGTTCCGGGCGCAATCTGCTGAGCCAGGCCGACCTCACCGAGATTCGCGACGAGATGCGTGCCGACGCCGGCATTCAGCGCGCGATCGCGCAGTTGTGGCCGATCCTGACCCCGCAGCAGGTGCTCGCCGACCTGTGGGCCGAGCCGGAGCGGCTCGCGCACGCCGCGGACCGGCTCAGCGCCGAGGACCGCAAGGAGCTGTTCCGCGCGCTCGACGCGGCGAGTGGGCCCGCTTTCGCGGCGGCGGACGCGCCGCTGCTCGACGAGCTGGCGGAATTGCTGGGCATCGACGACGCGGAGGAGCGGGAACGCTCGCGGCGGCGGTGGCGCGCGCAGCTGGCCGAGGCGCAGGAGGCGCTCGACATCCTGACCGGTTCGGCGCCGCAGGATCTCGAAGACGACCTGGATCCGGAAATCCTCATGGCCTACGACCTGATCGATGCCGGACAGCTCGCCGAACGCCAGCATGTGCGCAACCGCCAGACGACCGCCGAGCGGGCTGCCGGCGATCGCAGCTGGACCTACGGACACGTGATCATCGACGAGGCTCAGGAACTGTCGGAGATGGCGTGGCGAATGGTGATGCGGCGCATTCCGAATCGCTGGGTGACGGTGGTCGGCGATGTCGCGCAGACCGGAGATCCGGCGGGCGCCTCGTCCTGGCAGCGCATGCTGGAACCCTATGTCGCACAGCGCTGGAAGCTCACCGAGCTGACGGTCAACTATCGCACGCCCGCCGAGATCATGGCGGTCGCTGCCGATGTGCTGGCCGCGATCGACCCGGAGGCGACCATTCCCCGCTCCGTCCGGGAATCCGGCTTTGCGCCGCGGGCCGTGCAGGTCGCGGCCGGCGGCTCGCTGGCCGCGGTCACCGAACTCGTCGACGGCGAGGCCGGCGAGCCGGGAATCACCGCCGTGCTCGCCCCACATGCGACGGTGAGCGAATTCGCCTCGCTGGCGGGCGAATCCGTGCAGGTGCTGACGGTGGCGGAGGTGAAGGGCCTGGAGTTCGACGCGGTCGTGCTGGTGGAGCCGCAGGCCATCCTGGACGAGTCGCCGCGCGGACTCAACGACCTCTACGTGGCGCTCACCCGTGCCACACAGCGATTATCGGTGGTCCACACCGGCACACTGCCCGAGGTCCTCGGCGCATTGCGCTGAGGCCCCGGGCGGCAGGTCGGGCGAACGTCAGCGCACGGTGTGCACGATCAGGACGTCGCTGCGCGACTTGCGCGCGACGTCGGAGGGCACCGAGCCGAGCAAGCGCCCCGTCAGGGTGTTGAGGCCGCGGTTACCGACGACCAGCAGATCGGCCTCCACCTCCTTGACCAGGTTCAGCAGCGACTCGACGGGTTCGCCCACGACGGCCCGCTCCACGATGTTGGTCGCACCGGCGGCGACGGCCTTGTCCCGCGCGACGCGCAGGATCTCGTTGGTGGGCGCCGAGCCGCGCACCTGGTAGGCCTCGTCCTTGAGGACATCGGCCGCAGCGGCCACATCGCGGTCGTCGGTCGGGTAGTACGCGCATGCGACGTACAGGGTGGCGCCCGCGTCGCCGGCCAGCGCGGCAGCCTTCTCGACAGCGACATACGACGAATCCGAGCCATCGGTACCGACGACAATGGACCGGTAGGCGGTCATCTTTCCTCCAAACATACAAGTGGGCGGATGCCTGCGCGCAATTCCGGAGCAGAAACCCGCGCGGGCAACTGCGCTAGACCATAACCGTTATCGCGCCGGAATCATCGACAATCGCAATACATCACATCGGTGCGCCTCGCGATCCCCACGCCACATTAGCCGGCCGGATGGCCGCACGAGCCGTCTCACCAGCGCGGATCCCGACCGCAGACCTATCTCGCTGCGATCGTTGTCGCAGTTGCGAACCCGCTTGTGGCCCTGGGATTTTCGTCACAGAAGGGGGTATTCCCCAATTGCGCCGACCTCGATTGCCCGGGTGCACAACGACACCCGGGCGCGATGGTGAGAACTCACAATTCCGGGCAGCGGGAACCGATTCGGGCGCTTACCGGATATGCGAGGTGATAAACGGAATGCCGAATGCGGCCGTTCGTGATCATCCGAGGTGGAATAGCGGTCCGGTGATTGTGGCGCCGAGATCGTCGACATGAGCGAAGAAGGCGAACAGCATGAGCGCCGCACCGGCCAATGCCAGATCCTTGTTGAAATGAATCATCTCCCCCTGTTTGGCCTGAGCATCGGATTCCTTCCAGAAGGGATGCATGAGGAATGCGGTCGGCAGCAGGAATACGAACAGCAGCAGTGAACCCAGATCGGCCCACACCCCGAGCAGCACGCTCGAGGCCCCGAGCAACAGCACCACCCCCGAGCCCAGCACCGCCTCCTTCGCCATCGGAACACCCTTGCTGCGGGCGTAACCGGTCATCGCATCGGCCTGCGTCAGATGCCCGATCGCCGAACTCGCGAACAATATGACGAACAGAATGCGCCCGATCAGCACCAGAACACTCATCGCCAACTCCTCTGTCGGCCGGCAGCACCGCCGCCGGGCTGGTAGTACAGCATTCAACTACTTATGTGTTCGGTTATTCCCGGAACCGGTTCGGCCGAAACGAATCAGCGATCCGGCGCCGAGTCCCGCGGTGAGGCGTGGTGCGACAGTAGCGATGCGCGCGCGTATTCCAGCGGCGCCATTCCGATCTCGTTCGCGAATTCGCGACTGAAATGGGCTTGATCGAAATAGCCGAGTTCCAGTGCCAGAGTGGCCAGATCGTCGGTGCGGCCCTGCGCCAGCAGTTGTGCGCCGTCCTGAAGCCGGTAGCGACGCAGCACCCACTTCGGGCCCGCTCCGACGTAGCGGCGGAACAGGCGTTGCAGGGTGCGGATCGGGATGTCGAAACGGGCGGTGACCTGGTCGACGCGGGTCAGGTCCGGATCGGCTTCCATCGCGGCGATGATGCGCAGCACCAGGAGATAGTTGTCGTCGGGCGTGCGGCGGCGCGCGGCGCGGGCGAAGTATGCGTCGACGATGTCGCGGCGGTCGCCGGCGCTGTCGGCCGCCAGCACGCGTTCGGTCAGGCCTGCAGCCTCCGGCAGCACCTCGGCCAGTTCGATCGCGGTATCGCGCAGGGCGCCCACATCGATTCCGGTGAAGGCGCCGAAGCCACCGGGACGGAACTTCGCGGCGAAGGTTTCACCCTCCCCCGCCAGTTCGCGGACGAATTTGCCGGTGGTCACGCCGTTGACGAACCCGCCGGTGCGGGTGACGGACCGCTCGAAGCTGACATTGACCGAGGGAAACGGCAGCACCTGCGCCTGGTAAGGCGGCCTGCCGCGCAGATCCCAGGAGACCGACCAATACCATTCGACGAATTCGGCGGTGCCCGGACCGGCCGGCAAGCGGATCAGCCGACGGTGTCGCTCCTGCTCGCGGGGATGCAGGATGCCCTTGGTCACTTCCGGTGGTGGTACCGGAACCGGTTGCAGTGCAGCGCCTTTCGCGCGCCCGTCACCGGCCGGCACGGACCGTCTCCCGCCGCGGACGAGATTGTCGCCTTCTTCCAAGATCTTCTCCGCGCAACGGCCGAGAGTTGTCCCTATGAGCAACGACGTCAATCCCATTCCCGAGGGTTATCACTCCATCAACTGTTTCCTGGCCGTACCCGACGGCAACAAGGCCATCGAGTTCTACTCCGCGGTCTTCGGCGCGAAGGTGCTCAGCCGCAACGACCTCCCCGACGGGCAACCGGCGCACGCCGAACTGGCGATCGGCGATTCCACCATCCAGATGGGTATGCCCATCCCCGATCACGGGGTGCGCGCACCCGAATCGGGCTGGGTACACACCAGCATCGTGCACTACTGCCCCGATGTCGACGCGGTCGTCGCCCGCGCCGCCGAACACGGCGCAGCCCGGGTCGAGGAGCCGCAGACGTTCGTCACCGGCGACCGCTACGGGCTGGTGATGGATCCGTTCGGACATCGCTGGGTGGTCATGACCCGGGTCGAGGACGTCTCGCGCGAGGAGGGCGAGCGCCGGGTCAACGAGTGGATGGCCACGCAGAGCTGAAGCGGGCCGCGCGGGCGCCCCGGCCCGGCCGGGGCACCGCCGTATCCGCGGGAAAGATGCTGTGCGGGAACTCATTTCAGCCCGGCAGCGTCCATACCCCGCAACTCCTTCTTCAGGTCGGCGATCTCGTCGCGCAATCGCCCGGCCAGCTCGAACTGCAACTCGCGGGCGGCGTTCATCATCTGATCGGTCAGCTGGGCCACCAGATCCGCCAGTTCCGCGCGCGGCATATTCGCGATGTCGCGGCCCTCGTACACGCCGGCGCTCACCGCGCGGCCGGGTTCGCCCTGGGCACGGCGTCCGCGGCTGGCATTGCGTCCGGATCCGCCGACCTCGACCTCGGTCTCGTCGGCCTCACGGTAGACCTGATCGAGGATGTCGGCGATCTTCTTGCGCAGCGGTTTCGGGTCGATACCGTTGGCTTCGTTGTAGGCGACCTGTTTGGCCCGCCGGCGTTCGGTCTCGTCGATGGCCTGGCGCATCGAATCGGTCACCTTGTCGGCGTACATGTGCACTTCGCCGGAGACGTTGCGCGCGGCGCGCCCGATCGTCTGGATGAGGCTGGTGGCACTGCGCAGGAAGCCTTCCTTGTCGGCGTCCAGAATCGCGACCAGCGACACCTCCGGCAGATCGAGGCCCTCACGCAGCAGGTTGATGCCGACCAGCACGTCGTACTCACCCAGCCGCAGCTGCCGCAGCAGTTCGACGCGGCGCAACGTGTCGATCTCCGAATGCAGGTAGCGCACCCGAACCCCCATGCCCAGCAGATAGTCGGTGAGGTCCTCGGCCATCTTCTTGGTCAGGGTGGTCACCAGTACGCGTTCGTCGCGTTCGGTGCGGGCGCGGATCTCGTGCACCAGATCGTCGATCTGGCCCTTGGTCGGCTTGACCACCACCTGCGGGTCGACCAGACCGGTCGGGCGAATCACCTGCTCGACGAATTCACCACCGGTACTGCCCAGCTCGTACGGGCCGGGCGTGGCCGACATGTACACGGTCTGGCCGATCCGGTCGGCGAACTCCTCCCAGGTGAGCGGGCGGTTGTCGACCGCCGAGGGCAGCCGGAAGCCGTATTCGACGAGGTTGCGCTTGCGCGACATATCGCCTTCGTACATGCCGCCGATCTGCGGGACGGTCACGTGCGACTCGTCGATGATCAGCAGGAAGTCCTCGGGGAAGTAGTCCAGCAGCGTCGCCGGCGCCGACCCCGCCGGGCGGCCGTCGATATGCCGCG
Source organism: Nocardia sp. 852002-20019_SCH5090214 (assembly GCF_001665865.1). Taxonomy (NCBI): domain Bacteria; kingdom Bacillati; phylum Actinomycetota; class Actinomycetes; order Mycobacteriales; family Nocardiaceae; genus Nocardia; species Nocardia sp. 852002-20019_SCH5090214. Next base: position 30,449 of record NZ_LZMK01000009.1, read on the forward strand.
AGTAGTTCTCGATACCGGAGCAGAACCCGACCTGCCGGATCATCTCCAGGTCGTATTGGGTGCGCATGCGCAGCCGCTGTGCCTCGAGCAGTTTGCCCTGCCGCTCCAGATCCGCCAGCCGCTGTTCGAGTTCGGTCTCGATATCGACGACCGCGCGCTCCATCCGGTCCGGCCCGGCCACGTAGTGGGTGGCCGGGAAGATGCGCAGGGTGTCGACCTGACGCACCACATCGCCGGTGAGCGGATGCAGGTAGTACAGCGCCTCGATTTCGTCGCCGAAGAATTCGATCCGGACCGCGAGCTCCTCGTAGGAGGGAATGATCTCGACGGTGTCGCCGCGCACCCGGAACGACCCGCGGGTGAAGGCCATGTCGTTGCGCGTGTACTGGACATCGACCAGCAGGCGCAGCAGCCGGTCGCGCTCGACCTCGGTACCGACCTCGAGCTGCACCGAGCGGTCCAGATAGGACTGCGGAGTACCCAGACCGTAGATACACGAGACCGAGGCGACCACCACGACATCGCGCCGCGAGAGCAGGCTCGAGGTCGCCGAATGGCGCAGCCGCTCCACGTCGTCGTTGATCGAGGAGTCCTTCTCGATGTAGGTATCGGTCTGCGCGATATAGGCCTCGGGTTGGTAGTAGTCGTAGTAGGAGACGAAGTACTCCACCGCGTTGTGCGGCAGCATCTCGCGCAGTTCGTTGGCCAGCTGGGCCGCCAGGGTCTTGTTCGGCGCCATGACCAGGGTCGGGCGCTGCACCCGCTCGATCAGCCAGGCCGCGGTGGCCGACTTGCCGGTGCCGGTGGCGCCGAGCAGCACCACGTCCTTCTCGCCGCCACGCAACCGCCGCTCCAGCTCGGCGATCGCTGCGGGCTGGTCACCGGCGGGCTGATGCTCGCTGACGACCTCGAACCGCCCGTCGGAGCGCTCGATCGCCCCGATCGGCCGGAATTCCGAATGCGCCAGCGGCTGCCCGCCGGGTGCGTCCGAATCCGCGGGGATCTCCGTTGCGAAAGCCATGGTCACCAGGGTAAGCCGCGGCACCGACAAGTTCCGGCGCCGTGACCGCGGGCACAGCCAGATACCCGGTGATCATTTTTCGGCCACGACTGTGTATCGGCGGCAGCGGCCTGCCGCCGCACGACCCTGACACCGCCTCGGCCGGTGCGGCCGCCCGGCGTGCGCAACGGCCACGCGGGGCAACCGCACGGCAAAACCGGCGGCCCTCCGGCCTTCGATGAGACGGCTGCCCCGTGTGACCCCGCCGGCGCGCCCGAACCCGCACATGCCCGGGACCGTCCACCGTGAGCCGGACCCTCCGGATCGAGCGTCGACACACCCGGCGGGCCCGCCGAGGCCGTCCCCTCCTCCGGAACATGCCGTATGCCAATCATTTCGGCCCGGCCCGCGCTACCGGTGGCGCAATTCTCCGCCGCCCCTTTCGGACATTCCGAACAATTCGAAATACGCCACCGCGTTTCGGCCACTGCGGGCCGAAAATATTATCCCGCAGAGTAATTCGACAATTCCCCCAACGCGCGGCCACACTCCCGCCCACCGGCGCCTCCGGAACCCCGCCGCCGACCATTGCGACAGGCCTGGCCGGAGGTTTGCCGGGGCTGCGGGAGCATTGCTCCGGCAACCGCGCGCGCAGCATTGGATCAACCGACCAGATGCCCGAAATGTCCGGTAGCGCAAGCCGCCTCGATGATCACGGCACGGCCGAATCAGCCGAATTCCGTGTCGTTTTCACCCCGCCGGAGGGGGTTGCCCGGGTGTACGCTGATCCGGTCGGAAGTCGAGAAGGGCAAGTGTTATGGCCGGTTTCCTCGCTGAACGTGTCACCCGGACTCTGCGCACTGCCGCGCCCAATGGAGTCAGCCCAATGCCGTCGAATCGCAACATTCCGGGCCGAAAAGCACCGATTCCGGTGCCACCATCGGGTACGGCACACAGACCGCACGTCGAATATTTCGATATCGCCGATCTCACCAGAACCGATTCCCGCGGTTTCGTCCATTCGGTCGACAGTTATCACGCCGAGCCGTGGGGGCTGTATCTGGTCCGGGCCGCCGATACCCCGCCCTACCGCTACACCGAGACCTGGCTGCTGCCCAGGCAGTCGATCCGCGTCACCATGCATCACATCAACGCGGCACACGATCGCGATCCGATCTATCACATCTATATCGGCAACTTCGCCAAGATCGAGCCGAAGCGCTGGCGGGCCGAGTACCACTACATCGACATCGTCGCCCGCAACGGCCACGTCTGCGAACTGCACGGGGTCGACGAACTGTTCGCCGCGCACGCGGCCGGCCACGTATCGGCCGAGACCGCTCAGCGCGCGTTCGAGCAGGCCACCGCGGTCGTCGACGGTATCGCCTCGCACGATCACAACTTCGAACGCTGGCTCACCACCCAGGGCATCGCCCTGCACTGGCTGTAACCGCGTCACCGCCCGCTCGCGTCGATGATCATCCGGATCGCGGCGCGAGCGGGCGTTTTGCGGGCCCGCGGCGGTAGATTCGGGGCATGACGCAGGGGCATGTGGTCGATCTGCATCGGCCGAAGATCGAATACTTCGACCTCGCCGGGTCCACCAACACCGATCCGAAGGGCTTCGTGCGGCCGGTGGAGACGTATCGGACCGAACCGTGGGGGCTCTACATGGCCCGCACCGCCGATCATCCGGAATTCCACTACCTCGAATCCTGGCTGCTGCCGGAGCTGTCGCTGCGCGCCACCATCTTCCACTTCCGCCCCACCCACCGGCGCGACCAGGACTTCTACCTCGATATCGGCGATTTCGAGGCGGCGGGACCGCAGATGTGGAAGTCGGTCGACCACTACCTCGACATCGTGGTCCGCACCGGTCGCGAGGCGATTCTGCTCGACGTCGACGAGCTCCTGGCCGCTCACGCCGCCGGATATCTGAGCGCGTCGCAGGCGCAGCAGGCGATCGAGGCCGCCACCCGGGCGATCGACGGAATCGCCTCGCACGGTTACGATTTCGAGTCCTGGCTGCGCTCGCGAGGTATCGAGATCGGCTGGCGGTAACGGGCCGGGCCGAGCTACGCAACCTCGAGAACAAGGAGAGCCATGGGTGAGTCGGCTTCGCTGCGCCGGGTCGGGAACTCGGGGCTCGCGGTGTCGGTCGTCGGACTGGGCACCAACAATTTCGGGATGAAGCTCGATCTCGAGCAGAGCAGGGCGGTGCTGCACGCCGCGCTCGACCACGGCATCAACCTGATCGATACCGCCGACTCCTACGGGGAATCGGAGCGGCGAATCGGCGAGATCCTGCAGGGCACACGCGACGATGTCGTCATCGCGACCAAGTTCGGCAGCGACGTGCGCCGCCTCGGCGGGGACAACGGCGAGGACTGGGGCGCGCGTGGCTCACGCCGCTATATTCGCCGGGCGGTCGAGCAGTCACTACGCCGGCTGCGCACGGACTGGATCGATCTCTATCAACTCCATCGCCCCGATCCGGCGACACCGATCGAGGAGACGCTGTCGGCGCTGGACGATCTCGTCCACGAGGGCAAGATCCGATACCTGGGTCATTCCAACTTCACCGGCTGGCAGACCGCGGACGCCGAGTGGACCGCACGCACGCGCCGTCTCGAGCGATTCATCAGCGCGCAGAACGAGTACAGCCTGCTGCGGCGTGGGATCGAGGCCGATCTGGTGCCGGCGCTCGAGCACTACGGGATCGGACTGCTCCCCTACTTCCCCTTGGCGAGCGGTCTGCTCACCGGGAAGTACAAGCGCGGCGTGCCCGCGCCCGAAGGCAGCAGGATCCAGGCGTGGGGCCGGGAATCCGCACTCACGGACGCGGCTTTCGACATCGTGGAACAGCTGGAGGACTTCGCGGCGCAGCGTTCGATCACCGTGCTCGACGTCGCCATCGGCGGTCTCGCCGCGCAACCCGCGGTGAGTTCGGTGATCGCCGGCGCCACCTCGCCCGAACAGGTCGAGGCCAATGTCCGGGCCGGGCGGTGGCAGCCCACCGCCGAGGACCTCGCGGAGATCGACCGGATCACCTCCGTATCGCACTGACCGCGGTACCGGTGGTGCCTGTATCAGGCGCGAGGAACTCGCTCGTAGATCTTGTCGAACCAGGGTTCCTTCACCGACAGGTAGGCCTCGACGGCCTCGTCGCCCACCTTGCCCGCCGCCTCTGCCTCCCCGCGGCGCTTGATCTCCGAATACTCGGTACGGGCGTCGGCGTCGGCGCGCAGCCAGTCGCGGAAGTCCAACGCGAAGCGCTGCCCCGGCGAACCGTCCACGCGCACATGGATATTGGCGAGCCGCCCGGGGTCGGCATTGCCGTGCAGACGTTTCGCCCACAGTTCGGCATCGGTGCCCGCGGGATCCTGCGGCGTCGGTTTGGGGTTGTCGCCGGTGACCGAGTCGACCAGGGGAAAACCGGCGAGTGCCAATCGGTCTCGCAGTGCGTCGGCCGTCGCGAGGTCGGCGACCGTGATCTGGATGTCGATCACATCCTTGGCCGCCAGCCCCGGCACGGCGGTGGAACCGATGTGATCGATGCGGCGCGCATCGCCACCGCAGGCCAGCCACAGCCGGCCGATCAACCGCTGCGCCTGCGCCGGCCACTGCGGATCCGGCTCGACCAGCCGCACCGCCCCGGTCGAGCGCGCCGGGGTCCGGGTGCGCGCATTGTGTTCGAACGGCACCAGGCGCTGCTCCCACAGCGCCCGCACCTGCGGCGCCAGCGCCTCGGCGTCGGAGTTGTTGTCCAGCAGGACATCCGCGGCCGCCCGCCGCTGGTCGTCGCTGGCCTGTGCCTTGATCCGCGCCAGCGCGTCCGCGCGGCTCACGCCGCGGAACTGCTCGAGCCGGTGCACGCGCGTCTGTTCGTCGGCCATCACCACCACGACGAGATTCATCATCGCGCCGAGATTGTTCTCGACCAGGAGCGGAACGTCCTGCACCACAATCGCGTCCGCCGGCGCGGCGGCGATCAGCTCGGTCGTGCGCCGGCCGACCAGCGGATGGGTGATCGAGTTCAGCGTCGTGCGCGACTGCTCGTCGGCGAAGGCGACCGCCGCGAGCGCGGGGCGGTTCAAACTGCCGTCCTCGGCCAGGATTTCCGGGCCGAACGCCGCGACGAGCGCGGCGAGGCCCTCGGTGCCGGGTTCGACGACCTCGCGGGCGATGGCGTCGCTGTCGACCAGAACAGCCCCGTATTCCACCAGCAGCCGCGAGGTCGTCGACTTACCCGCTCCCATGCCTCCGGTGAGACCGATACGCAACATTTCCCCAGTCTCGCATCCCACCACCGCGGTCCGCGCCCGCACCCCGGCCGCGGGGCGATAGGGCTGATTACCCACCGCGTGAATACTTTTCACCTCGACCACGCGGTATTACCCATTCCGTGACGCCGGTGATATCAATTCGCAACTTTTTCCGCCCGATACCGACCTGGGGTCGGCAACTTTCCGACACGCCGGGCTCGAAGTCACGCAAAATCCGCAACCCCACACTTTTGTTCCGCTACTGTTTCGCCGCGGGCGATCCAGGCCATCCGAGCTAGCGAAGGAAGATCATTGGGCACCACAAACATCCAGTCGGGTCGCCACCGGCTGGGTATGGCAGGCACCGTGCACTGCATTCGGATTCCCGCCGTTGCGGCAGCACTGGCCGAACATCGCCGTTCGTGGTTGACCGCCCTGCTCAGCCCGGCGCGGCACAGCTTCGCGGCCATGCGCAGCCGGGGCGGGGTCACCCGCTGGATTCCCGCCACGGCGAGCTGACCAGTACATCGAACGTTCGGCGGCCCACCGCGGATTCGGTGGGCCGCCCGTTTTTCACACCAAGCCGCTCGGGGTCCGGCGCGAGCCCGGTTCCTGGCTCGGCATCGCATTCGGCGGCACCGGATAGGGAATTCCCTTGCCCTCGGTACCGAGCGCGATATTCGGCCCACATTGCGCGAGTGCGGCATCCGATTTCGGTTTCGGATCGCTAATTCGCGGCGGCACGGAATCGGGGGTCGAACCGAAATCGAATGCCGAGGTCATATCGCCGGTGACGCTGCGCCGCCAGGCGGTCACATTCGGCACCTCCACGCCGAAACGACGTTCCAGCAAACGCAATTGCGAGGTGTGGTCGAAGGTCTGCGAGGCGACCAGCCCGCCGCGTGAATACGGGGAGATGACGAAGCACGGGACGCGGTAACCCAACCCGATCGGACCGGCGACCCCCTTGGCCGCCGGCACCCTGCCGAGGTCCACCGTCAGGTACTCCCCCGGTGTGCCGGGCGGCGGGGTCGGCGGGGTGACGTGATCGAAGAAGCCGCCGTTCTCGTCGTAGCTCACGATGAGCGCGGTCTTCTCCCACACCTTCGGATTGGAGGTGAGGATGTCGAGCACCTGCATGATGCCCACCGCGCCCAACGCGGGTGGCAGCGCGGGATGTTCGCAGTTGAACAGCGGCGGGATCACCCACGACACCGAGGGAAGCCGGTCGGCGGCCACGTCCGCGGCGAAGTCCTGCGGATACACCGGGGCCTTGCCGCGCTTGGCGAGTTCGGAATTCGGGTCCGCGGCCTGTGTGAAGCAACCCATCATGCCGTCGAGGATCACCGACGAGATCGGTCCGACATCGCGATTGTTGTAGATCTTCCAGTCGACACCGGCCTCCGAGAGGTTCTCCGGATAGGTGCGCCAGCTGTAGACGTTCTGCGGGATCAGCGTCGGCGTCTCCACCATCGGCCCGCCGGCCAGACCGTCGGGGTCGATGGTGGCGGAGATCCAGTACAGCCGGTTCGGGTCGGTCGGGCCGAGCACCGAGCAGTGGTAGTGGTCGCAGAGGGTGAACGCATCGGCCAGCTCGTGGTGAACCGGAATATCGGCGCGGGTGTAGTACCCCATGGCCGCCGGACCGTTGGCAGCGCCGACGCCGGCCACCGACATCGGCATCCAGCGGTCGTTGCGGCCGCCGTTCCACGCCTCGTGCATTCCGGCCCAGGAATGATCGGGATCGTTGATGCACTCACCGTCGAGGGTCGCGCCACGGGTGGTGTCGAGCCGGAACGGGACGATGAACCCGTCGGCGGTGGGCCCGACGCCGGGCGCGTAGCCGTACTGCTTCCACGCCGGCGAGGGGTCGTCGAAACCCCTTACACCGGACAGGGTTCCGAAGTAGTGGTCGAACGAGCGGTTCTCCTGCATGAGCAGGACGAAATGCTCGATATCGCCGAGCCCGCCCATCCCCGCCGGGTCGGCCGCGTGTGCGCGCTCGATGATCGGATTCGCCCAGGCGGCCAGGGCCCCCGCTCCACCGGCCGCCATGGCCTTCGCCAGAAAATCACGCCTGTTGATGCCGTCGAACAGACCCATGCCGGTGCCGAGACCTTCCGCGTCGGTGAAATGAACAGTGCCGGTTGACAGGACAGTGCCGGCCGACAAGACCGTGCCGGCTGACAGAGGACAGTGGCAGATCCTCGCCGAGAATAATGGACCGGCGGCATCGACGCGGTGACGAGGGGCTGAACGAGTAGCCCGGAGATGGGCGAAGGCCCCGGTCCATCGGACCGGGGCCTTCGTTTCAGCTCAGCGAATTACGCGTTGCCGGACAGCTTCTCACGCAGCGCGGCGAGCTGCGCGTCGCTGGCCAGCGAACCGCCGGCCGGCTCCGACGAGGAGCTGGAGGACGAGCTCTGCGCGCCGCTCTCGGAGGAGTAGTTACCGGAGGCACCACCGTTGGCGGCCTCGGCGGCGGCGTCGGCCGCCATCTTCTCCATCTGAGCGGTGTGCATCTTGTGGCGACGCTCGGCCTCGGCGTAGCGGCCTTCCCACTCTTCCCGCTGCTTGTCGAAGCCCTCGAGCCATTCGTTGGTCTCGGGGTCGAAGCCCTCGGGGAAGATGTAGTTGCCCTGCTCGTCGTAGCTGTCGGCCATGCCGTACTTCGACGGGTCGAACTCGGCGTGGTAGTCCTCGTTCGCCTGCTTCAGCGACAGCGAGATCCGGCGACGCTCCAGGTCGATGTCGATGACCTTGACCATCGCATCGTCGCCCACGGCGACAACCTGGTCCGGCACCTCGACGTGGCGCTCGGCCAGCTCGGAGATGTGCACCAGGCCCTCGATGCCCTCTTCGACGCGCACGAACGCACCGAACGGAACCAGCTTGGTGACCTTGCCGGGCACGATCTGGCCGATGGCGTGGGTGCGGGCGAACTGACGCCACGGGTCTTCCTGGGTGGCCTTGAGCGACAGCGAAACGCGCTCGCGGTCCAGGTCGACGTCGAGAACCTCGACGGTGACCTCCATGCCGACCTCGACAACCTCGGACGGGTGGTCGATGTGCTTCCAGGACAGCTCGGAGACGTGCACCAGACCGTCGACGCCGCCGAGATCGACGAACGCACCGAAGTTGACGATCGAGGACACGACGCCCTTGCGGACCTGGCCCTTCTGCAGCTGGTGCAGGAACTCGCTGCGAACCTCCGACTGGGTCTGCTCCAGCCAGGCGCGGCGGGACAGGACCACGTTGTTGCGGTTCTTGTCCAGCTCGATGATCTTGGCCTCGATCTCCTTGCCGACGTACGGCTGCAGATCGCGGACGCGGCGCATCTCGACCAGGGAGGCCGGGAGGAATCCACGCAGGCCGATGTCCAGGATCAGACCACCCTTGACGACCTCGATGACGGTGCCCTTGACGGCCTCGTCCTTCTCCTTGAGCTCCTCGATGGTGCCCCACGCCCGCTCGTACTGAGCCCGCTTCTTCGACAGGATCAGGCGGCCTTCCTTGTCCTCCTTGGTGAGAACGAGGGCCTCGACCTCATCGCCCACGGAAACGACCTCGGCCGGGTCGACATCGTGCTTGATGGACAGTTCGCGGGAAGGGATGACGCCTTCGGTCTTGTAACCGATGTCGAGCAGAACCTCGTCGCGGTCGACCTTGACGATCGTGCCTTCGACGATATCTCCGTCGTTGAAGTACTTGATCGTCTTGTCGATGGCGGCGAGGAAGTCCTCGGCGGAGCCGATGTCGTTGACGGCTACCTGCGGCGAGGTGACGGTGGTGGGCATATGTTGGGTTGCTCCGGACGGATTGTGGTCGGTAGTGGACATTGGAACTCTCGGTTTTGCTGTGAAGTCACAGCGGTGGAACTACGTTGACGGCCATGCACAGCACATCGCTGCGACACAGCACAACGCTGTACTCACTGCAGAAACTCACAGCACCGGCTGCGAAATCACAGCCCGCGGGCGACTTCCGAAATCCGTAACCCCTGCGCCCGGTACCGAGCGCTACAGTACCGACAGCGGCTACGCAAATGCCGAAGACACTCGCGGGAAACAGCGTACGCGACGTGAGTTACGCCAAGCAAACACGGGCCCCCGCCCGCACCATGATCATACGGCCGGCACCGAACACCGTTCCCGCACAGTGTGGTACCCGTCACGGCGGAGACGTAAGCACCCCGGTCGCGCCCGGGCCGGCCGGATCGGAGACGGCGTCCGCAGGGGCGCGGACCGGGCCGTGCCATACGCTGCGAACCATGTCCGACGACCCGCATCCGGCCCTCCTCGACGACGAGCGCCACGCCCAGGCCAATGCCCTGCTCGGCACCGCGCGGGTGACCCGCGCGACCGTCGGGTCGGCGGTCAGCGAACGCGCCAACCGGCGCTGGTGGGATGCCGATGCCGCGCAGTACCACGAGACGCACGCCGATTTCCTGGGCGTCGACTCCGAGGCCGGAGAATTCGTCTGGTGCCCGGAGGGGTTGCACGAGGGCGACTGGCATCTGCTGGGCGAGGTCGCCGGGCGGCGCGTCCTGGAGATCGGCTGCGGATCGGCGCCGTGCTCGCGCTGGCTGGCCGCCCAGGGCGCGCATCCGGTCGGACTGGATCTGTCGCGGGCGATGCTCGACCGCGGACTCGCGGCCATGGCGCGCGGCGGACCGCGGGTGCCGCTGGTGCAGGCCGGTGCCGAGGCGCTGCCGTTCGCGGACGAATCGTTCGATCTGGCCTGTTCGGCGTTCGGCGCGGTCCCGTTCGTCGCCGATGCCGGCCGGGTGATGCGGGAGGTGGCCCGGGTGCTGCGGCCGGGCGGGCGCTGGGTGTTCTCGGTCAATCACCCGATGCGGTGGATCTTCCCCGACGATCCGGGCCCGGACGGACTGCGCGCCACGATCCCCTACTTCGACCGCACGCCCTACGTCGAGGTCGACGCCGACGACGAACCGATCTACGTCGAACATCACCGCACGATCGGCGATCGGGTCCGCGACATCGTCGGCGCGGGCCTGATCCTGCTCGACATCGTCGAACCCGAATGGCCGGAGTGGCTCGAGCGCGAATGGGGTCAGTGGAGCCCGTTGCGCGGTGAGATCTTCCCCGGCACAGCCATTTTCGTTACCGAGAAGCCGTCGCGGCATTAGCCCGCGCGGCCCGCGGCAGCGGCGGCGGCGCCACCGTCGCCTTGCCGTCGGACACCGAGTTCTGCGCGGGAATGGGCGTGGTCTTGCCCGGATCGGGTTTGGCCACCGGCGCGGCGGGCGCGGCGGCGGACTCCGCCTTACCGGTCGGCGGTGTCTTACCGGTCGGCGGTGTCTTACCGGTCGGCGCCGCCTTACCGCTCGACGCCTCCGCGCCGGCCGGACCCGCGAACGGCGGCAGGGCCGCGAACCGCGGGTCGATACGTGCGGTCCGGCTGACGTGGGTGATCCAGCGCCGCGCGCGGGTCAGCGGATGGTCCGGGAACTGCGGATCCCAGCGCGCGTCATCGGCGATGTTGTAGGGCAGCTTGCCCTTGACCTCGGGCGCGTACGGATGCGGCGGGAACATGTTCGCGAAGCCGACCTTCGGCACGACCGCGGCCTCCCGGACGCCGGAGCGGCCGGTTTCGGGACACATGATCTTCACGATCGCGCTGCATCCGGCCTTAGGCACGACGATTCCGGCGGTGAAGCCCAGTCCGGACGCCGGATCGGCCAGCGGGAACTTCTCCAGGCGCAGCAGGGCCGGCTGGGAATCCACGGTGATGGCATGTGCCTCGATCAGGCAGCCGAACTCGGCCTGCAGTTCGGTGAGGCGGCGGCGCAATGTGTCGATGTCGGCCAGCGGGGCGGGTAAGTCCGGTACCAGATCGATATAGCTCAGCGTGATGATGTCACGGGTGGCCGGATTCCCCCACGTGGTCTGGTCAAGCTGCTGCAGTCCCCCGGTTTCGAACACGATTGGCACGCAACCAAGCTACCCATCTGTGACCTTTTCGCACTTCCTGGGGCGTTTTGTGTTCAAGGCGTGACCACCTGGTAATAAATATCGGACGAAACGGGTGTCAGGTTTGTTTTCATTCGGGGGTCTCCCCGGACCGCCGCGGGGAGCGCCCCACCTGATCGAGCGCCATCCGCAGAGCGAACTCGATCTGAGCGTTGATGCTGCGCAGGTCGTCGGCCGCCCACTTGGCTATCGCCTCGTGGACGGCCGGATCGAGCCGGACGAGCACCTTCTTGGGCTCGCGCTTGGCCATCAGGAGTAGAGCGTTCCGGTGTTGACGACGGGCTGGGCGGATCGATCACCGCACAGCACCACCAGCAGATTCGACACCATCGAGGCCCGCCGTTCCTCGTCCAGGTCGACCATTCCCTCCTCGGTCAGCCGCTGCAGCGCCATGCCCACCATGCCGACCGCACCCTCGACGATGCGGCTGCGCGCGGCCACCACCTGTGCGGCCTGCTGGCGGACCAGCATCGACTGGGCGATCTCCGGCGCGTACGCCAGGTGCGTGATCCGCGCTTCGAGAATCTCGATACCCGCGAGCGCGGTACGTTCGCGCAGTTCGGTGGTCAGTTCCTCGGCGACCTCGGCGCCGTTGCGCAGACTGGTCGGGGCCGGGTCGTCGGCGCCCGCGAGAGCGGGCGTCATCGCCACGGCCGCGGGCACCACGTCGGGGGCGGCGTCGTAGGGGTGCACCGTGGCCAGGTGCCGGACCGCGGCCTCGGACTGGGTCTGCACGTACTCCTCGTAGTCGTCGACGGCGAAGGCGGACTTGAAGCTGTCCACGACCCGGTAGACCACCACGGCCGCGATCTCCACCGGATTGCCGTCGAAATCGTTGACCTTCAACTTCTGCGTCTCGAAATTACGGACCCGCAGCGAGATTCGCCGTTTGGTGGTCAGCGGGAGGGCCCAGAAGAAGCCGGCGTCGGCGACCGATCCGACGTAGCGGCCGAAGAACTGCAGCACCTTGGCCTCGTTCGGGCCGACCGTGGTGAGCCCGGTCAGCAGGATCACCGCGACCGCGAAGATCACGTATCCCGCGGCCGCGCCGATCGCCGCACCGGCGCCCCCGCCCGAACCGGCGGCGCTGGAGGCGGCGACCCCGCCGATCAGTCCGGCGGTGCCGACCACCAGCAGCACCAACAGCATCAAGAACCCGTTCAGCCGGAAGGCCGGACGCAGCGACATGACATCCTCCCAATATTGAAGTGATATCACGACGATAGCGCAGAGATATCCCGGACGCCAGGGGCCCAATCGGCGGACTCCGCTCAGGCGGGCCGGATGTTGCGGTTGAAACGGAACAGGTTGGCCGGGTCGTACTCGGACTTCAGCGCCCGCAACCGCGCATAGGTCCGCGCCGAGTAGCCGGCCCGGGTCTGGTTCTCATCGGCCCACTCTCCGGCACCGTAGAGGAAGTTCAGGTTGTGGCCGATCGTCCACGGCGCCAACGTCTTCGCGACCAGATCGTGGTAGGCGCGCGGATCCGGGCCGTCCGAGTTCGGCATCGTGATGACGCGCGCGTTGTATTCGGCCTCCCGGTGATCCATCGCGATCCCCGCCGGACCCGGGCGGCGCAGCGCTCCCCCGAGATGCCGGAAGCCCGCCACCGCCGCGACCGGCGCCTCGGGGCCGGTGACATCGAGGAAGGCCGAGGCCGCGTCCGCAGTCAGATCCGCCAGCAGCGCGTTGGTCGCGGTATAGGCGTGCGGGAAATTCGGGTCGCGGTAGATGCCGTGGGTGTCGATGTAGGGCATCGTTCGCAGGTCGTCGGCGATCCGGGCGCCCACCGCGCGCAGTGGCCGGACCAGCCGCTCACCATCGGCGGCCGACCCGGTGAAGGCGATGTTGACGGTGGCCAGATAGCGCCCGCGCAGCGGTTCCGGTATCGCCGCGACATCGGGCATCGTCATCATGGTGATCGCAGAGGTCATCTCCTCGGGGATCTCGGCGGTCCACTGCCGCCACGCCTCGAGGGCGGGTTCCACCAGCGGGGTGTCGAAGGTGAGCTGTCCGCCGTAGACCTCGGTGATCGGGAACAGTTCGATTTCCATGCCGGTGACCACACCGAAGTTGCCGCCCGAACCCAGTGCGGCGCCGAACAATTCGTCGCCCGGGGTGAGGCGGCGCAACCGGCCGTCGGCCGTCACCAGTTCCAGGACGCGGACCCGGTCGGCGGCGTAGCCGAAGGTGCGCGCCAGAATGCCGAGCCCGCCGCCCAGGTGATAACCGATCACGCCGACCGAGGGCGAGGAACCGTTCAGCGGCGCCAGACCGTGCGCGACCGCCGCGGCGATCAGCGCCTCGGCCTGCACGCCGGCGGCCACCCAGGCGGTGCGGGCGCCCGGATCGACGCGCACCTGGGTCATCCGGCGCGTACTGATCAGCACACCGCCGTCGGCCGGCACCGAGAGCCCGTGCCCGGTCGCCTGCACCGCGACGGGCAGCCGGTGCCGGGCGGCGAATTCCACGGCCGCGCGCACATCCTCGGCGTGGAGCGCACCGACGACCAGATCGGGCCGGTGCGTATACGCGGTCTGGAAGCCGGAGACCTCGGCGTCGTAGCCGTCGTCACCCGGACGGAATACCGGGCCGGTGACGGTGGGCAGTTCGGCGGGGAAGTTCGAGTTCGTCATGTCCTGAACTCTGCCGCCGGGCAGATGAGAAGTAAAACAGATAGTTCTTCTCGACACTAGAATCGGTAGTTATGGAACTGCGGCAGCTGCGCTACTTCGTCACCGTCGCCGAGGAGGCCAATTTCACCCGGGCGGCCCAGCGGCTGCACCTGGCCCAGCCCGGTCTCTCGGCGCAGATCCGGCAGCTGGAACGGGAATTGGGTCAGCCGCTGCTCGACCGGTCGGGACGCACCGTGACACTGACCGCCGCCGGCGCCGCCGTGCTGCCGCACGCGCGGGCGGCATTGGCAGCGGCACAACAGGTTTCCTTCACCGTCGACGAGTTCACCGGATTGTTGCGAGGGCAGGTACGAATCGGCCTGATCTCCGGGGCGGCGACCGAGGAGTTCGACGTCGCAACGGTCCTGTCGGACTTCCACCGCGATCATCCGCAGGTCGGCATCACCCTCACCGAGGACACCACCGACCGCATGCTCGCCGCGCTGACGCACGGCGAACTCGATATCGCCCTGGTCGGGCTGACCGGCGAGAAACTCGACGAACGCCTCGCCGCCGACGTCGTCTTCGAGACGCGCCTGGCCGCTGCCGTGGCGCGCGACGACCACGCGTTCGGCTCCCGGATAGCACTGGACGAGTTGCGCGAGCGCTCCCTGATCTGCCTGCCACGAGGCACCGGAATCCGCGGCGTGCTCGAACGTTGCTGTGCCGCTGCGGGATTCACTCCGATGATCGAGTTCGAGGCCGCCGCGCCGCCGCTGCTCGTTCAGCTGGCCGCCGGAGGACTGGGAATCGCCGTGGTACCGGCCCTCGGTGCCGCCCACGCCGAGGCCGCAGGAGTCCGGATGATCGAGATCACCGACCCCGAGATGTACGGACAGCTCGCCCTGGTCTGGCGGTCGGATCGGCCGGCGGCACCGGCCGCGAAGGTACTGCTCGGGCAGTTGCGGATCGCGCTGGGCCCCCGGAGGACAGCGCACCGATGAAGAGGCGGGGGCCACCATGCGCGGCTCCCGTCGCCCAGTCCGGCGGACGGATCGGACCATCCCGATCGGCGCAGGACGGGTTTGGCGAGCGGGAACGCGGTGGGCGAAAGGCCTTGGACTTCACCACTGGGGACAGACAAAGATTTCTCTCGTACCCCGAACTACCGAGGAGAGTTTCCGTGAGCACAGGCAAGGTCTGGCTGATCACCGGCGCCAGTAGCGGTTTCGGCCGCGCGATCGCCCAGAACGCGATCGATGCCGGCGATATCGTCGTCGCGGTCGCCCGCCGCACCGCCGCGCTGGACGATCTGGTCGCCGCCCACCCCGATCGCATCGAGGCCGTCGCCCTCGATGTCACCGACACCGCCCGCGTCGACGCGGTCGTCACCGATGTGATCGCCCGGTACGGCCGCATCGACGTGCTGGTCAACAATGCCGGACGCACCCAGGTCGGCGCGGTGGAGGAAACCACCGACCGGGAGTTGCGGGACCTGTTCGACCTGCACGTCTTCGGTCCCGCCGCGCTCACCCGCGCCGTCCTGCCGCAGATGCGCGCCCAGGGCAGCGGGGCGATCGTCATGATGAGCAGTGTGGGCGGCCAGATGTCGTTCGCCGGCTTCTCCGCCTACAGCGCAACCAAATTCGCGCTGGAAGGGTTGTCGGAGGCGCTGGCCGACGAGGTGGCGCCGTTCGGCATCCGGGTGCTCGTCGTGGAGCCGGGCGCCTTCCGCACCGGCCTGTTCGGTTCCGGCGCAGCCTATTTCAGCGCCGAATCCGATGTCTACGCCGACACCGCGGGCAAGACCCGCCGCATGATCGAGGGCGGCGACGGCACCCAGCCCGGCGACCCGGTCAAGGCCGCAGCCGCCATCCGCGCCGCACTCGAGGCCGAGCGCACCCCGTTGCGGCTGCCGCTGGGCAGCGATTCGGTCGACACGCTGCTCGGACACCTCGACTCCGTGCGCGCCGAGATCAGCGAATGGGAAAAGGTCTCGCGCGCAACGGCGTTCGACGAGAACTGAGCCTCGATAGCGTTCTACAGGATGCGGGACAGGAAGGCCTGGGTTCGCTCGTGTTGCGGATTCGCCAGCACCTCGCGCGGATCTCCGGCCTCCACCACCACGCCCCCGTCCATGAACACCAGCTGGTCGGCGACCTCGCGGGCGAAACCCATTTCGTGCGTGACGACCACCATCGTCATGCCCGATTGCGCCAATTCGCGCATGACCGTGAGGACTTCGCCGACCAGCTCGGGATCCAGGGCCGAGGTGGGCTCGTCGAACAGCATCAGCTTCGGATCCATCGCCAGGGCGCGGGCGATCGCGACCCGCTGCTGCTGGCCGCCCGACAGCTGCGCCGGATAGGCATCGGCCTTGTCCGCCAAGCCGACTCGATCGAGCAGTTCCCGCGCCCGGGCGACCGCCTTGGCGCGGGAGAGCTTCTTCACATGGATCGGCGCCTCGATGACATTCGCCAGCGCGGTGCGATGGGGGAACAGATTGAAGTGCTGGAACACCATGCCGACGTCGCGGCGCTGGCGAGCCGACTCCCGCGGACGCAGTTCGTAGAGTTTGCCCCCGCGCTCGCGATAGCCGACCAGATCGCCGTCGACGTAGAGGCGCCCGGCGTTCACCCGTTCCAAATGGTTGATGCAACGCAGAAAGGTCGATTTGCCGGATCCTGACGGGCCGATCAGGCACATCACCTGCCCGCGCGCGACCTCGAGCGACACTCCCTGCAACACCTGCAACGCACCGAAGTTCTTGCATACCCGCTCGGCCCGGATCATCGGAACATCGGCCGAGGCCGCCACGGCGCTGCTCATTTGCCGACCTCCGTCGTCTGCTGGGTGGTGGCCAGTGCGCGCAGCTGCCGGCCGGTCAACTGCCGCGTTACCCCGCGCGAGTAGTACCGCTCGAGATAGAACTGGCCGACCATCAGCACACTGGTGATCGCCAGATACCAGGTCGCGCTGACCAGCAGCAGCGGAATCGGCTGGAAGTTGATGCCGTAGATATCGCGGGCGCGGCCGTACAGATCGGTGGTCAGCGGGATCGCGGTGACCAGTGAGGTGGTCTTCAACATGGAGATCAGCTCGTTGCCGGTGGGCGGGATGATCACCCGCATCGCCTGCGGCAGCACCGTGCGCCGCATGGTCTGTCCCCACGACATGCCGAGCGCCACCGACGCCTCGCGCTGCCCCTCACCCACCGAATTGACTCCGGCACGCACGATCTCGGCCATGTAGGCGGCCTCGTTCAGGCCCAGGCCGATCATGGCGAAGATGAACGGCTGCGACCAGTCCTGCACATCCCACTGCACGAAACTGGGCCCGCCGAACGGGATTCCGAGCTGAATCGATTTGTACAGCGCCGGGAAGAGGCCCCAGAAGACGAGTTGGATGTATACCGGGGTGCCGCGGAAGATCCACAGATACACCCACGACACCGACCGCAGCACCGGATTCGGCGACAGCCGCATCACCGCGAGGATCACGCCGAGAATCACGCCGATCGCCATCGCCAGCACGGTCAGTTCGAGGGTGACCACCGCCCCCTCGGAAATCCGCCGATCGAACAGATACTTCCAGTAGGTGTCCCAGCGATAGGCCGGGTTGGTGGCGGCGCCGTAGACGAACAGCCCGAGCAGGATCAGCAGGATCGCTGCGGCGATCCAGCGCCCGGGCCGCCGCAGCGGTACGGCCTCGATCGGCTCCGGCATGGACGCCTCGGGCGGCCCGGCCTGCGAGACGGCGGGGGGTTGCGCGGACATGTGCACTCAGCCTTTCGCACCGTTGATGACCGAGGTGGTGATCGCACCGGCCTCCACGCCCCAGTTCTCGGCGATGGTGCGGTAGACGCCGGAATCGATCAGATGCTGCAGCGCCGCTTGCAGTACCGGGGCCAGCGGCGAACCCTTCGGTACCGGCCAGCCGTAGGGTTCGGCCTCGAAGACCGGGCCCGCGGCCTCGATGGTGTCGGGATTGCGCTTGATCGCATACGCGGTGACCGGGGAATCGGCGGACATGGCGTCGACCTGGCCGAGGACCAGGGCGGTCGCCGCCGCACTCTGTTCGTCGTAGGACATCTTGTGGATCTCGGGCTTGCCAACATCGGTGCAGGCCTTCGATTTCGCGGGGATCTCGTCGATGTCCTCGGTCGTGGTGCGCTGCACCGCGACCTTCTTGCCGCAGGCGTTGTTCGGATCGATCGGACGGCCCTTGCGCTGTGCCCACTGAATGCCGGCGGAGAAGTAGTCGACGAAGTCGACGGTCTTCTCCCGCGTCAGGTTGTCGGTGAACGACGACATTCCCACGTCGACGGTGCCGGCCTCGATCGCGGGGATGATCTTCTCGAAGTCGGCTTCCTGGTAGTCGGCGCGCACACCGAGCACAGCGGCGACCGCATCCATCAGATCGACGTCGAATCCGATGATCTGTCCGGTGTGCGGATCCCGGTACTCGTTGGGCTGGTACGGAACGTTCACACCGACCACGAGCCGTCCCGCCCGCGCGATCTTCGGCGGCAGCTGCGCGGCGATCGATTCGACCTTCGTCACCGGCACCTTGGGCACCTTGGGCGATTCGTCCTCGGTGTTGTCCGCGCATCCCGCTGCCAGCACCGCCGCACCGACGATCACGCACGCGGCTCGCAGGATGTACCCGCGGGCGCCGAGTCGAACTGACACGCGGCCCTCCGTATTCGCGCGACCCGCCACCGTGAGCGGGTCGCCGTGTAGCAATGCAGCCATTCGAAAATGTAGGCGATCGGCACGAGATGCGCCGGTCGGTTACCGAAGGTTAATGCGCGCCACGACCGGCGGCAGGGGTACACGCCGATTCACCGGCGATGCACGCGAGCCCGGACCTGCTCGGTGAATTCACTGGTCGAGGCCAGTCCGCCGAGGTCGGCGGTGGCGATTCCGGCCGCCAGGGTCGCCGCCACCGCGCGCTCGATCCGGTCGGCGGCGCCCAGCAGCGCCGGATCGCCGTCGCGGGTGCCCAGCCAGCGCAACAGCATCGCGGCCGACAGTTGCAGTGCGCCCGGATTCGCCCGGTTGCGCCCCGCCAGCGTCGGAGCCGCGCCGTGCACCGCCTGAGCCATCGCCTTGTCGTCCGAGCAGTTCAGCGAGGCCGCCAAGCCCAGTGACCCGGCGAGTTCCCCCGCGAGGTCGGAGAGGATGTCGCCGAACAGGTTCTCGGTCACCAGCACGTCGTAGTCACCGGGCGCGCGAACCAGGTGGGCCGCGGCGGCGTCGACGTGTTCGTCGTCGACCTCGATTCCGGAATATCCCGCGGCCACCTCCGCGCAGACCTCGCGGAACAGTCCCATCGTCATCGGCAGCACATTCGCCTTGTGCACGATCGTCAACCGGCCGCGTCGCGCTGCCGCGAGCGTGCAGGCCTGATGCGCGATGCGTTCGCAGGCGGCCCGGGTGATCACGGCCACGGCCATCGCCACATCGGCGGTGGGCCGGAATTCGCCCGAACCGGCGAACATGTTGCGGTCGGCGTAGAAGCCCTCACTGTTCTCGCGCACGATCACCAGATCGATGTCCTTCGCCGCCGCCCGCACGCCCGGAAAGGCCCGGGCCGGGCGGATATTCGCGTACAGGCCGAAGCGTTTGCGGATCGCCCCGCCCGGCGGGGCCCCGATGCGGTGATGCGGCGCGTAGGAGGCGTTGTCGTGCGGACCGAGGATCCAGGCATCGAGATCGGCGAGGGCCGACAGCGTGGTCTCCGGC
Source organism: Nocardia sp. 852002-20019_SCH5090214 (assembly GCF_001665865.1). Taxonomy (NCBI): domain Bacteria; kingdom Bacillati; phylum Actinomycetota; class Actinomycetes; order Mycobacteriales; family Nocardiaceae; genus Nocardia; species Nocardia sp. 852002-20019_SCH5090214. Next base: position 50,072 of record NZ_LZMK01000009.1, read on the forward strand.
AGCGGTTCCCCGCATTCGGCGATGGCCGCATGCCCGATCGGCAGCTCGACCCATTCCGGCGTCGCCGCACCGGCCGCGGTGAGAGCCTCGTCCACCACGGCCCGGGTCGCCCGCACCACCTCCGGTCCGATGCCGTCGCCCTCGATCAGCCCGAGCCGCACCGCCCGCCGCGCATCCACCGCGCTCACTCCTCTACTCGCACCACCCCGTCCCGGCCGGTCCGTGGCCCGGCACACCGGGTCACCCTATTGGGTGCCGGATCGTCGAGCCGACCGCGGGCCCGGCATGCCCTCCAACTCGCGTGATCGGCGCACCGGGCCCGGCCCGCGCGCGTAAGTTGGCCTGAACCATGGTGCAGTCGGTGGAACTGGTACTCGACGAGGCGGCGGAGGCCGAGGTCCGCCGGCAGTGGGGTGCGCTGGCCACGGCCGGAATGCACAGTCCCACACCGGAACACCGGCCGCACATCACCGTCGCGGTCGCCCGCGAGATCTGGCCCCGGATGGACAAGACGCTGGCCGCCCTGCCGTTCCGGCCGCTCCCGATCCGACTGGGCGGGCTGCTGATATTCGGCGCCCGCCATCCGATTCTGGTACGGCTGGTGGTGCCCACCGAGGACCTGCTGACGATGCAACGGCGCATCGCGGCGGTCGTCGACGCGTGCCCCGGCGTTCCGGCGAACATGTGCCCGGACGCGTGGACCCCGCACGTCACGCTGGCACGGCGGCTGAAACCGGAGCACTGGCCCGCGGCGATCGACGCGGTGGCCGCCGAGCGGGATTTTGCGGCTACCGTGGTGGGTATTCGGCGGTGGGACGGTGATCGGCGGATCGAGTGGCCGATCGCCCCAGGGGGTGGGGTCCACGGTTGAGCCGCGGACGCCGGCCGCGCGGAAGATATGCACAACGTCCCGCGTTGCACCGCATACAACGACACGAGAGGAAGTCATGGCCACCCAGACCCTGACCGCGCAGAACTTCGACGAGATTGTGACCGGAAACGACGTCGTCCTCGTCGATTTCTGGGCCGATTGGTGCGGGCCCTGCAAGGCGTTCGCGCCCACCTTCGAGGCATCCTCGGAACAGCATCCCGATGTCGTCCACGGCAAGGTCGACACCGAGGCCGAGCAGAGCCTCGCCGCCGCTGCCAACATCCGCTCCATCCCCACGATCATGGCCTTCCGCGAGGGTGTCCTGGTCTTCGCGCAACCCGGCGCACTGCCGCCGGCCGCGCTGGAAGATCTGGTCTCCCAGGTGAAGGCGCTCGATATGGAAGAGGTGCGCAAGCAGCTCGCCGAACAGCAGCAGGGCTGACCCGCACGAACCGGTGCCGCATCCCGATTCTTCACGAAAGGGGATGCGGCACTGTGGTTTTCGTGTGTCGGCTCGGTTGCCGAACCGGCTCAGTTCCCGAGTTTGTTGATGCCGGCGATCATGGCCCGAACGGTCGACTCCGGCCCGTCCCCGGCGAGCGCGGCGCCCCAGCCTCGGCGGCCGTTGCATTCGCACTGCACGAAGGTGGCGGTGCCGGCGCCGGTACGCCGCTGGTGGAACTGCAGAATCTCCACCGGGTAGCCCTCGTCGTAGAGCGCCGAGGTCAGCGCGGCGACCGGGCTGCCCGCGGACACCACGGTCCGCGCATGTCCGGCCAGTTCGATGGTCGCGGTGTAGGTCGCCCGCTGTTCGGCCCGCGCCCAGTCGCTGAGCTTGACCGGGCCGGTGTGCGCGCAGTAGCGGTCGTAGAACTCCGCGGGCGTCAGGTCGGCGGATTCGGCGCGCAGCCCCTTGGGCGCGGCCGCGATGAAGGCATGTGTATCGATAGTGATCGTCATTGGACTAGGTCTTCCCGAAGCTTTGTCGTTGGTCGGATGACAGAGGGGACCAGCGCAAACACTTGTAACGGCCGCAGCGAGGGGGCCGGTCCGAATCAGCTCCCGCTACGGCGAGGTACTACGAGAAGTCGCGCCGCAGCCACCATCGCGGTAAGCGGAAGGAGCACCACGCGGTCGCGGTCGGCGACGTTGCGCGCGGCGCTGTGGCTTGCGGCGGGATTCGGCACGGCTTCGAGAATATGGACTCACCGCGTCGATGGCAACAATATTGCGGCGGAACCAACGAGTAACTTCGTCACATTTTCGAGTGAACGGCATCCCAACGGACAGTGCCGTGGTGAACGCCGCATTCATGCAGGCCACAGCGGGTGCACAGGATGCGCCCCGGACATGGTCGGCGTGTCGTCACCGAGTTTGCCCGGGTTTGTCCCACCGCAACAGATAGCGCCAGAACACCAGCCGCCGCACGCGCGCGCCCGGCAGGATGCCGCCCGCCCGGCGCGCGACCTCGCGCGTGGTCAGTGGCGGATCGAGCACGACCGGCATCACCGCATGCGTGGGTTCGTGCGCGTACCAGGCGCCGCGGCCCGTGGCACGCAGCATCGCGAACGTCGCACCGAAGAGGCGATGGCCGAGTACGCCCGCGATCTCCGCGGGCAGTTCACGCAGCGGATCGGCCCGCGGCAGCGCGATCACCGCGAGCACCCCGCCCGGCCGCAGCGTGTGCGCGAGCCGCGGCAGCACCCGTTCCAGGGGCAGGTGATGGAGCGTGGTGAGCGACAGGACGGCGTCGTAGGCGGCTTCCGGCAGCGGGTACTCGAGAATGTCGGCTCGGGTGCATTCGACGTTGCCCGGGACGACATCGCGGGCCGCCTCGATCATCTCCGGCGAGCGGTCCACCGCGTCGACCCGGTCGGCACGCCGCGCCAGCTCGACCGCCAAAGCGCCTGCCCCGCAACCGACTTCGAGGATCCGCTCACAGCGCCGCGGCAGCTGCCGCAGCAGCGTCCGGTGGTAGAAGGCGTTGTGATCCCAATCCACTGCACCCATCGCGCCACCCTACGATGCGGCCGGTCGACCGCGCGCCGACCGCCCGGGAGCGATTTCGGGCACCGTGCGCGGCACATCCCCGTCTGTGGCGCCATACGCCGCGCGAGACCGGGCCGGCCGGAGCCTTCGGCGCCCCGGTCAGTGGGCGGCCGAGTCCCAGCTGCGGCCGACGCCGACGGAGACCTCGAGCGGTACCGACAGGTCGATGGCGCTCGACATCTGTTCGCGGGCAAGCGATTCCAGCGCCTCCCGCTCACCGGACGCGACCTCGAAGACGAGTTCGTCGTGGATCTGCAGCAGCATGCGCGAACGTAGCCCGGCCTCGGCGATGGCGGCCTGGGTGTTGATCATCGCGACCTTGATGATGTCGGCGGCGGTGCCCTGGATGGGCGCGTTGAGCGCCATCCGCTCGGCGGCCTCGCGGCGCTGGCGATTGCTGGAATCCAGATCGGGCAGGTAGCGGCGGCGGCCGAACAGCGTCTCGGTGTAGCCCACCTTGCGCGCCTGATCCACGGCGTCGCGCAGGTAGTCGCGAATCGCGCCGAAGCGGGAGAAGTAGACCTCCATCTGCGCCTTCGCCTCTTCGGCACTGATCCGCAGCTGCTGCGAGAGTCCGTAGGCGGACAGGCCGTAGGCCAAACCGTAGGACATCGCCTTGATGCGGCGGCGCATCTCCGGGTGCACGTCGGCGATCGGGATGTCGAACGCCTTGGACGCGACGAAGCTGTGCAGGTCCTCGCCGGAGTTGAACGCCTCGATCAGCCCCGCGTCCTTGGACAGGTGCGCCATGATCCGCATCTCGATCTGGCTGTAGTCCGCCGTCATCAGCGACTCGTAGCCGGGGCCGACGACGAAGGTGTCGCGGATGCGCCGGCCGGTGTCGGTGCGGATCGGGATGTTCTGGAGATTGGGCTCGGTCGAGGACAACCGGCCGGTGGCGGCGATGGTCTGGTTGAACGTGGTGTGGATGCGGCCGTCGTCGGCCACCGACTTCAGCAGCCCGTCCACGGTGACCTTGAGGCGGGTGGCGTCGCGGTGCGCGAGCAGATGTTCGAGGAAGGGATGCTGGGTCTTCTCGAACAGCGACTCGAGCGCGTCGGCATCGGTGGTGTAACCGGTCTTGGTCCGCTTCGTCTTGGGCATATCCAGTTTGTCGAACAGCACCACCTGCAGCTGCTTCGGCGAACCGAGGTTGATCTGCTCACCGATCACCTCGTAGGCCGCCTCCGCGGCCGAGGCCACCCGGTCGGCGAATTCGCGCTGCAACTCGTCCAGTTTGTCGCAGTCGACAGCGATGCCGGCGTGCTCGAGTTCGGCCAGCACGCCCAGTAGCGGCAGTTCCATCTCGGTGAGCAGCGGCACGGACTCGATGCGGTCGAGTTCGGCATCGAACGCCTCGGCCAGATCGGCCACCGCGCGGGCGCGCAGGATCTCGGCCTGGGCCAGTTCGGTGTCGACCTGGTCTTCGTCGTCGAGCAGCGACAGCTGGGCGTCCTCGGCGGCTTCGACCCGCAACTCCCGCGACAGGTACCGCAGCGACAGATCGTCGAGGTTGAAGGTGCGCTGCCCGGGACGGACCAGATAGGCCGCGAGCGCGGTATCGCTGGTGAGCCCCGCCAGCCGCCAGCCGCGCCCGCGCAGAGCGTGGATGGCGGCCTTGGCCTCGTGCACCGCCTTCGGGGTGCCGGCGTCGGCGAGCCAGCGGCCGAGGGCGAGCTCGTCCTCCGGGGTCAGCGCGACCACGTCGAAGTAGCCACCCTCCCCGTCGGCGGCGGCGATCGCGATCGCCTTCACATCCCCCTGTACGGGCGTGGTCGTGCCCACGATCGACACACCGTGGCGCACACCGGCTTTCGCGTGTTCGGTGAGCCAGTCGGCGACGGCGCCGGGCGCGACCGGACCGCCGCTGATCTCGAAACCGCTCTCGGCCTCCGGCTCCGGCGGCGCCAGCGTCTCGAACAGCCGGTCCCGCAGCACCCGGAATTCGAGATCGTCGAACAGGCGGTGGATCTTGTCGCGGTCCCACGGCTGCTGCGCCAGCTGCTCCGGGGTGTACGGCAGCGGAACATCCTTGACCATCTCGGTGAGCTGCCGGTTGAGCACCACACTGGACAGGTTCGCGCGCAGGGCGTCGCCGACCTTGCCGCGCACCTCGTCGACCCGCTCGACCAGGGTGGGCAGATCGCCGAATTCGCGAATCCACTTGGTGGCGGTCTTCTCCCCCACACCCGGGATGCCGGGCAGGTTGTCGCTCGGGTCGCCGCGCAGGGCCGCGAAATCCGGGTACTGGGCGGGGGTCAGGCCGTACTTCTCCTCGACCGCCTCCGGCGTGAAACGGGTGAGTTCGGAGACGCCCTTCTTCGGGTACAGCACAGTGACGTCGGGGTTGACCAGCTGCAGCGAATCCCGGTCGCCGCTGACGATGAGCACCCGGAAGCCTTGCGGCACAGCCTGAGTCGCGAGGGTGGCGATGATGTCGTCGGCCTCGTAGCCTTCGATGGCCATCACCGGGATGCCGAGCGCTCCCAGCACCTCCTGGGTGATCTCCACCTGCCCGCGGAATTCGTCGGGGGTGGTGATGCGGTTGGCCTTGTATTCCGGATAGGCCTCGACCCGGAAGGTCTTCCGGCTGACGTCGAACGCGGCCGCCACATGGGTGGGCCGTTCGTCGCGCAGCAGGTTGATCAGCATGGCGGTGAAGCCGTAGACGGCATTGGTGGTCTGCCCGGTGACGGTTTTGAAGTTCTCCGCCGGTAGCGCGTAGAAGGCGCGGTAGGCCAGGGAATGGCCGTCCAGCAACAACAGCGTGGGCCGCTCGCCGGGAGCACCCGGCGCCGTACTGCCGGCTTTCGGCGCGGCCGCTGCGGCGGTGGTGGACGACACACTGCCCTGACGCTGATCGGTGGAGGCTGGAGTCACGGCACAGAGTCTAGGGATATCCACCGACATCCCCGGCCACCGGGCACGGACCGACATGTGTCGCGTTCGAATTCGCACACGCGGATACGGTGCCCGCTTTCACGCCGGCCACATCCGCCCCACCGGACCGACAGCGAGGCGTGCACAAGCTCGCCGATGTCCGCGGTTTTCCCGCGTCGGTGCCGGAGTTCGCCCGGGGAGCTCACCCGAAGCCCACGAGCGAGCCCGCCGACGGCGCGGGCCGCGACCCGACCACTCCCGCGCTCGACCGGCACGCGAGCCGCGGCCGACCACAGGGGCGATCAGGACTTCGGCGCGAGATTCTCCAGGACGACCTCCGCGACCGCCTTCATGGTGGTGCGACGATCCATCGCGGTGCGCTGGATCCATTTGAACGCCTGCGGTTCCGACAGCCCCTGCGTCTGCATCAGCACGCCCTTGGCACGCTCGACCAGTTTGCGGGTCTCCAGGCGGTCGGACAGATTCGCGACCTCCTGTTCCAGCGCCGAGATCTCGTGAAAACGGCTGGCCGCCAACTCGATCGCGGGCACCAGATCCGATTTCGTGAACGGCTTCACCAGATAGGCCATCGCACCCGCGTCGCGCGCCCGCTCGACCAGGTCACGCTGGCTGAACGCGGTCAGGATCACTACGGGCGCAACACGTTTGGAGGCGATCTCACCGGCGGCATCGATACCGTCGCGCCGCGGCATCTTCACATCCATGATGACCAGATCGGGGCGCAGTTCCACGGCCAGGTCGACCGCCTGCTGGCCGTCGCCGGCCTCACCCACCACTTGGTAGCCCTCCTCGGAGAGCATCTCCACAAGGTCCATCCGGATGAGCGCCTCGTCCTCGGCCACCACGACACGCTTCGCGGCAGCCGGCGCGTCCTGCTTCGCGCCCGCGCCCCCTGCATTCGTTCCCATAGACAGACCCCTCGATATTCCGATGCCGACACCCGATGTGCGCCTCCGGTCCCACCCTGTCACCGGTCACGCACGCCGAGTGTCCTAAAGCGTACCGTTCAACTTCGCTCACAACCCATCTACCCAGCGGGAACCCGCCCGCGCGGCACCGATTCGGTAACCTGGGCACCCACCGGCTATCATTTCCTCCCGGTGCGCCGAGTTGGCGGAACTGGCAGACGCGACGGTCTCAAAAACCGTTGTCCTCACGGACGTGTGGGTTCGAGTCCCACACTCGGCACCATCGTCGGCGGTCCGATCGGGCCGCTTTTGTCGTATTCGAACCGAATCGGCAGGATGACCCGTGACTACGCGTAGGGTGGTGCACACGACCCCGGGCAGGAGGAGGTCGCGCGTATGCGGGTGAACCGGCTCACCGCGGATCTTTCGGGATATCCCGATCTGGTGGTGATCTATCTGGGGATGCGGGTGCGGACCCCGCGGGGGGTGTTGCGTCTGCTCGGCTTGGGGCCGAAACTGTATCGCTCCCATCGTGATCGGCCGGATGGCCTCTTGCGGCACGAGGACATCATCTGGTCGCTGTTTCCGCCGCACTGGGGCGCCCGCCAATACTGGCGCGACCTGGACAGCCTGGAGCGCTGGACCCGTTCCCAGCCGCATCGCGACTGGTGGCAGCGGTTTCTGCGCGACTCCGGCGGCACCGGGTTCTGGCACGAGGCCTATTTCCTGCGCGGCGGCATCGACACCATGTACGACGATATGACCACGCCCACCGGGCTGGGCGCCTTCGCTCCGACCCGGTCCATGCGCGGACCGCTGTTCAGTGCGCGCGGCCGGGCCCAGGACAACGCCACGCGCGCCGGCGCGGACAACGCGCATCTCGGCACCGAACCGACGGTCGCCCCGGTCGTCGAGGAAGCCTCCTACTATCGAAACGCTTACGGCGCCGAGGGTTCCGACACGGATCGGCAGCCGTAGCGCCACATCCGTCGCCCAGCCGGTCAGCGAAAATTCGGCAAACGGTCGAACGTGACGCGCTACCGGCAGCTGAACATCGCGTTAAATAAGCGGTTTTCGGCCGTCCTCGGCTTCTGCCGGGGCCCGCGGCGACCTACCGTATCGGTCATGCACGTCCTGTTCGTCTGCTCCGGCAACGTCTGCCGCTCGGTGATCGCCGAACGTCTGACCCGCGCCGTCGCGGCCGAACACGGTCTCGACGACCTGACCGCCGAGAGCGCCGGTACCCGCGCGCTCGTCGGCTTCGGCGTCGATCCGCTTGCGGCACAGACCATCACAGGCCTCGGCGCGGATCCCGGCAACTTCTCAGCACGCAAGTTGAAGCCGGAGATGGTCACGCGCGCGGACCTCGTGCTGGCGATGACCGAGCAGATCCGCGACCACATCATCGACCTGGTTCCGGCCGCCCGGCCGCGGACCTTCACACTGCTCGAGGCCTACCGGGTGACGAAGGTCTCCGGCGCCCGCACGATCGCCCAGATCGACAGTGCGCGAAACGATCTCGCGCTGGTGGGCCGGGAGAACATCGCCGACCCGGTGGGATTGTCGAGCGAAAAGTACTGTGCCGTCGGCGATCGGATCGCCGAAACGCTGGTCCCGCTGCTGCTCGCCCTGCACCCCCATCGCGACGCGGGCCGCACGGAGTCCGGCCGGCCCCGGCTGGTGCTGCTGCCCGGTGGACGTATCGAAACCCCGCCCTGGGGTATCGAGCCCGTGCGAATCGGCCGCCACGCCTGAACAATCCGGCGCCGGGCATGCCGCCCTCCCGCGGAGCGGGATCCGGGGTTAGACTCCCCGCGGTAACTGCCGACGCCGATGGTTCGACACCGGAACAGGACACAGACATGCCGAAACGAATTTCGGATGTTTCACTCCATGTTTACGTCACACCGGAAACGCTCGACCGCGTCGTGCACACCGTGCGCTGCGTGGTCGACGACCACCTCGCCGAGCACGATGTTTTCGCCTGGCGCTTCACCCTGCCCGTCGACGCCGATCAACCCGGCCATACGGTCCTGGAGACCCAGTGGCGCCTGGAACACCCCCACCGCGACCC
>NZ_LZMK01000010.1:0-1292 GCF_001665865.1 Nocardia sp. 852002-20019_SCH5090214
CAGCCCTCCGTGGGCCAGTCCTCGCCGACGGGATCATCGTGGTGCGCAGGGGAATACGCGCCGACCGACGACGCGTACACCAGCGACGGAACACCGGCCTGCGCGACCGCGCGCAGTACGCGTTCGGTGCCCTGTACGTTCGCGCGCCAGGTCTCGAGCGGCCGATGCGTCGGCTGGAACAACCACGCGAGATGGACCACCACATCGGCGCCGCGGAATTCGGTGAGCAGATCGTCGCAGCGTATGTCGGCACGCGCCCACCGCACTCCGTCGATCGGTTGCCGCGGCAGCCGCCGGGCCAATCCGACGATCGCGTCGATCTCGGGACGCCGCGCCAGCGCGGAGACCACCGCGGTACCGACGTTTCCGGTGGCGCCGACCACGACCACACGCATGACCGTCACCTCCCTCCCGGCGAATGCGACTGCGCCGCTTGGAGCGCGCGGGCCCGCGCGGTGAAGTCGATGCGGAAGTTGTCGAAGGTGATCGGCAGCGCCGCCGCGGGGGTGGGCTGCGGGTGCGAGCGCAGCTCGAGATCCAGTTCGTCGATCAGATGCGCCAGCAGGCTCGTGGTGAGGAACAGGACCAGATCGCGACCGGGGCATCGGGCGGGCCCGGCACTGAACGGCACCAGCTGCGGATACCGCTCGGCGCGCCCGTCGAGCCAGATATCGGGGTCGAAGCTGTGCGCGAACGGCAGGAGGTCGGGGTCGCGGTGGAAGGCAGGCACCGGAATCAGCAGGCCCGCACCGGCTTCCACGGTGAACCGCTCGGCGCCGCGGCCCCATTCGGTGTCCTCGGTGGTGTCGCGCAACACCGCGGGGGTGGTCGGCCACAGCCGTACCGACTCCAGAACACAGGCCCGCAGATAGGGCCGCGGCATGGCGCGCTCGGGCTCGTGCGCGTCCAGCCGCGCACGGGACAGGTGCTCGGGATGGGTGGACAGGACGGCGAGGGCGCGCAGGGTCGCCATACCGGCAGCGTCGAAGGCGAACAGCCAATGCGGGATCTGGCCGACCGGATCGACCGCCCCTGCGGCCGGCAGTTGCGCCAATGCGCCTGCGAGGCTGTCGGTTTCGGCCGTCTGCACGTAGTCGTAGAGTTGTTCGTAGAAGCGCTCGCGCAGGCGACGATGCGGAAGCGCGGCATAGGACCAGTTGCCCGCCGCGCGCAGCCGCCACAGCCGATCGGTGATCGAGTCGTCCTCCCGGGCGCGCCGGCCCAGCACGATCCGGCGCACCAGCCGCCACCAATCGGTGGTGAAGTGCGCCGCGTCGAGACCGCCGCGCTGC
>NZ_LZMK01000011.1:0-860 GCF_001665865.1 Nocardia sp. 852002-20019_SCH5090214
GTCGGCCGCCACAGCGTCCGCCAGGTCGACGTCGAGGGCCTGGTCGGGACGGCCTTCACCCACCGCGATTCCCGCGCCGGCGACCCCGATCTGCACACCCACCTCGTCATCGCCAACAAAGTCAGGCGGATCCAGGACGGGCAGTGGGGGTCCCTAGATGGGCGGATGATCTACGCCCACAATGTGCCCGCCTCCGAGTTGTACAACACCCGCCTCGAACACCACCTCGAAGAAGCCCTCGGTTTGGTGTTCGTCGAGACCCCGGACCGGGACATGTACAAACGCCCGATCCGCGAACTCGCCGGTGTGGCACCGGAGTTGATGGCGGCCTGGTCCACACGCGCAGAGGCCATCACCACCAAACTCACCGACCTGGCCGCCGCGTTCCAGCGGCGCCACGGCCGCGAACCCACCGCGAAAGAACGGCTGCGCCTGGGTGAGGAGGCGACGCTGGCAACCCGTGGCGGTAAGCATCACGCCCGCTCCCGCGCCGAACAACGCGGCGACTGGCGGACCCAGGCTGCCGAGATCCTGGGCGGGGACCAGGCCGTGGACGCGATGGTCGCCACCGTCCTGCATCAGCAGGCCCCGATCCGCAACACGGTCACCGACGCCGAGATCATCGACACCGCTGCGCGTGTGGTTGGTGTCGTCTCCGAGCAGCGAGCGACCTGGCAGGCCCGCCACCTGCGCGCCGAAACCTACCGCCAGCTCCGCGGCCGCATCGATCCCGGCCAGTGGCTGGCTGGGGTCGATGCGGTGATGGCGGCCGCGCTCGCTCCCCCGTTGTCGATTCCCCGCGGCGATCACGACATCACCGCCCCCACACCAGCTTTGGCCCGCGCGGACGGCACCAGCGT
>NZ_LZMK01000012.1:0-64747 GCF_001665865.1 Nocardia sp. 852002-20019_SCH5090214
TCGGATCCGGCTGGCAGTCCGCCGCCACCGAGATCGGAGCGCCGCGGGCGTCGATTCCGATGACCGAGCTGCCCGGCCCATCCGACCCGTCGGCGCCTCCGCTCACCGACCAGGAAGGTCAGCCAGGTATCACCGGCCCCATCCCCAACACCGATACACCGACGACTCCCGACCAACCCGGGGTATCGCCGCCGGGCTGATCGGTATTCGGGGGCGTGAGATTTCGGCAGTCCAGCTATGTCCGGACACATCACCCAGCGCTCAACCCAGGTGAGCCGGCCGACGACTGCGGAACAGGAGTAGCAGCTCCCGTCGAGGACGTTGTCGTCGGCGCACACACGTAGCCCTCATCCCCAACACCGACACATCGGCGACTCCCGACCACCGGTGTATCCCCGGGGCCGATCGATAGTCGGTCGCGCGAGATTCGGCAGCCGCCGCCGGGCCGGGCGGAACGCGCCCCGCCCGGTCCGGGCACCGCTGTTGATCATCGTGGCGCGGCGGTAGGAACTCCGTCGAGAATGTTGTCGCCGACCGACACGGCGGCATCGATCGCGACGTTTCGACAGCCTTCTCATCGAACGGCTCGGCGGCGGAGCCGGAACGTCCAGAGGCCGAGTGGCTTTCGCGCTGCGGGTACGACTCTCGATCCGGAGCCGAGATGCCTACAGCTTCACCAGATCGTCGGCGTGAATGACGGGGCGTTGCATACCTTCCGGCAGTTCGGAGGTGGAGTGGCCGGCCATGGCTTGCAGTTCGGTGCTGTCGTATTCGACGACGCCGCGCGCTACGGTGCGGCCGTCGGGAGCGAGCAGGTCGACCACATCACCGCCGTAGAAGCGGCCCTTGACGCCGGTGATGCCGGCGGCGAGGAGCGACCGGCGCGAATGCGCGACGGCCCTGACGGCGCCGGCGTCGAGGTGGATGGCGCCGCGGCTGTCGGCGGCGTGCCGGACCCAGAACTTGCGGGCCGACAACCGGACCGGACGCGCGGCGAAGGCCGTGCCCACCGAGGCGTCGCGCAGTGCCAGCGCCGCATCGGAGGCGGCGGCCAACAGGACGGGCACGCCGGCGTCGGCGGCGAGGCGGGCGGCCGAGAGCTTCGACGCCATACCGCCGGTGCCGAGTGCGCCACCGCTACCGGCGATCACACCGTCGAGGTCGGCGCTGTTGCGCACCTCGGGAATGAATGTCGCGGCGCCCTTGCGGGGGTCGCCGTCGTAGAGTCCGTCCACATCCGACAGCAGAACCAGCGCATCCGCACCGACCAGATGCGCCACCAGCGCGGCCAGCCGGTCGTTGTCACCGAAGCGGATCTCCTCGGTGGCGATGGTGTCGTTCTCGTTGACCACCGCGACCGCGTGCAGGGCACGCAGACGGTCGAGGGTGCGCTGCGCGTTGCGGTGGTGTTCGCGCCGGGCGAAGTCACCCGCGGTGAGCAACACCTGCCCCACCACCCGGTCGAATCGGGCGAACGAGGTGCCCCAGGCGTGGGCCAGCGCCAGCTGGCCGACGCTCGCCGCGGCCTGCTTCGTCGCGAGATCCCTTGGGCGGGCGGCCAATCCGAGCGGGGCTATGCCGGCGCCGATCGCACCGGAGGAGACCACCACCACATCCGATCCGGCGCGCATACGGGCCTCGATCGCCTCGGCGAGCTTGTCCAGGCGCGCGTTGTCGAGTCCGCCCTCGAGGCTGGTCAGCGCCGACGAGCCGATCTTGACCACCACGCTGCGCGCGGTCCGGATCGACTGCCTAGTAGTTACCGCTCCCTTATCGTAATCCACCTGTGTCACAACAACACTCACTCACTTGACGCGCCACCACCGTGACGCACGACGACTACCGGACCGGCACGCCCGCACACACCGGCGAAACCGGCGTGGCGGGCGATCACGGTTGGTCCTCGTCCTCCGAGACCAGGCCGCGGCGCACCCGGGAGGCATGCTTGCGCTCGGCGGCGGAGATGCGGTCGGTCTGGTCCAGGCGGGGGTCGGTCCCGCGCCCGGTCATCACCATATCGACGCCGGCCGAGATCTGCGGCTCCCACTCGAAGCTCACATCGCCGATGGTGACCTCGGCGCCGGGCACCGCACCCTGGCGAACCAGCTCGTCCTCGACGCCGAGGCGCGCGAGCCGGTCGGCCAGGTAGCCGACGGCCTCGTCGTTGTCGAACTGCGTTTGGCGCACCCATCTTTCGGGGCGCTCGCCGCGGACGATGAAGCCGCCCTCGACCTCCGGATCGGGTTCGACGGTGAAGCCGGTCTCCCCGGCCACCACCGGCCGGATCACCGGACGCTTCGGCGCCGCCTTCGGATGCGCCTCGCGATACTCGCGGACCATATCGGCGAGCGCGAAGGTCAACGGCCGCAAACCTTCCCGGCTCACCGCGGAAATCGTGAACACCGGCCAGCCGCGCTCGGTGAACTCGGACGTCACCATCTCGGCCAATTCGGCGGCGTCGGGGATATCGGCCTTGTTGAGGATGACCACGCGCGGCCGATCGGCCAGATCGCCCAGGCCGGCGTCGGCCTGCAGGGCGGGGCGATAGGCGGCCAGTTCGGCCTCGAGCGCGTCGACGTCGGAGATCGGGTCGCGGCCGGGTTCCAGTGTGGCGCAATCGACTACGTGAGCCAGCACCGCGCATCGCTCGAGATGCCGCAGGAAGTCCAGCCCCAGGCCGCGTCCGTCGCTGGCGCCGGGGATCAGGCCCGGCACATCGGCGACGGTGAAGGTGGTGTCCCCGCTGGACACCACGCCGAGATTCGGCACCAGCGTCGTGAAGGGGTAATCGGCGATTTTGGGCTTGGCCGCCGAGAGCACCGAAACGAGCGAAGACTTTCCGGCCGAGGGGAACCCGACCAGGCCGACATCGGCCACGGATTTCAGTTCGAGAACGAGATCGCGTTCCTCGCCCTCCTCACCCAGCAGGGCGAAGCCGGGCGCCTTGCGGGCGCGCGACACCAGCGCCGCATTGCCGAGTCCGCCGCGGCCACCGCGCGCCGCCACGAACCGGGTGCCCGCGCCGACCAGATCGGCCACGACCTCCCCGCCGTCGCCGATGACGACCGTGCCGTCGGGCACCTTCAGCAGCAGCTCCGAACCCTGTTTGCCGTCGCGGTTACCGCCCTCGCCGGGTTTGCCGTTGCCGGCTTTGGCGTGCGGGTGGAAGTGGAAGTCCAGCAGCGTGTGCACGTTCGGGTCGACTTCGAGAATCACGTCCCCGCCGTTGCCGCCGTTGCCACCGTCGGGTCCGCCGAGCGGCTTGTACTTCTCCCGATGCACCGAGGCACAGCCGTGGCCGCCCTTACCGGCGCGGACGTGCAGTACCACACGATCGATGAATTTGGACATGCCAGCTGGACCTCTGTGTTTCGGTGGACGGTGGTGGTGAGCCTCCCGGAACGGCGAACGGGCCAGGGTTTATCTGCTAAACCCTGGCCCGCTTCGAAGAATGTGTGGAGAAGGCTCCGGCGCGGCTCAGGCCTGCACCGGCTCCGGTACCACGATGTTGACGGTCTTACGGCCCCGCTTGGTGCCGAACTGGACCGCGCCCGCCTCGAGGGCGAACAGCGTGTCGTCGCCGCCGCGGCCGACGTTGACGCCGGGGTGGAAGTGGGTTCCGCGCTGGCGAACCAGGATCTCGCCGGCCTTGACGGCCTGGCCGCCGAAGCGCTTCACGCCGAGTCGCTTGGAGTTGGAATCGCGACCGTTGCGAGAGCTGGACGCACCCTTCTTATGTGCCATGGCTGAAAACTCCTCGATTCGAAACCGGGTGGTTCCGCTAGGTCGAAATTACTTGATGCCGGTGACCTTCAGGACCGTCAGCTTCTGACGGTGGCCCTGACGCTTGTGGTAGCCGGTCTTGTTCTTGAACTTGTGGATCCGGATCTTCGGGCCCTTGGTCTGCTCGACCACCTCGGCGGACACCGAAACCTTGGCCAGCTTGTCGGCATCGGTAGTCAGCTCGGCGCCGTCAACCACCAGCACCGGCGACAGCGATACGGCCGTGCCCGGTTCACCCTCGATCTTCTCGACCTTCACCAGGTCACCGACCGCGACCTTGTACTGCTTTCCGCCGGTCTTGACGATCGCGTACGTTGCCATCGGTCGGCTGCCCTCTTTCCTCAACTAGTGCTCGGCACTCTGCTCACACGGCCGCCTGCCGGTGGACACCGGAAACCGCCGTACGACTGGTCTGATAGTCACCGCCGCCTCGGTACTTCTTCCGCACCGGAGGGCTCGTTTTCGAGCCGGATCTCATGACAGCGCAGCGTCTTCTCAACACAACACGGTGCTGTCACCGGGCAGCGACTGTCCAAGATTACAGGACTGCCACCCCACGCACCAAACCGGGTCGCCACCACTCCGAACGCGATCCGCGGCGGCGCCCCGCCCGCCGTGCGGGCGGGGCCTGTGCTGCGAGTTCTCCGGTTCGACGCCCCGGATCAGTTCGGCGATTCCGGCGCGCCCGCGGCTCGCCCGGCGGACCGGCGACGGGTCCGCTGCCGCGGGGTCACCTCGGCCGGAGCCAGCTCGTCGAGCGAGAACTTCGGCGCGCTGTCCTGATCGGCGTCGGTCAGGACGAAGACCGCGCCCCGGCTGTCGGTCGACGGAGCCGACGCGGTGCGAGCCACCCGGCGGCGGCCGCGACGGACACCTGCCTCCGGAGCCTGCTCGTCCGGCTTCTTCTCGACCGGCATCTTCTCGACCGGCTTCGTCTCCGCCGGAGCTGGAGTGGACGTGGGCTCGGCCGGCGCCAACTGTGCTCCGATTCGGCCGGTCACCGCGGGCACCCGTTCGGCAGCGGGCTCCTGTGCGGGCCGCTCGGACTCCGCGACCGGCTCGGAGCCGTCTCGACCGGCGGCGACCACGGAATCGGCTGCTTCCGCGGGCACGGGTTCCGCTCGCACGGCTTCGGCTTCAGCGGATTCGGTGACCTCCGCCGCTGCCGCCCTCGCACGTCCCCGGCGCGAATCCCGCGAGCCCTTGGCCTGCGGGCTCGGTTCCGCCTTCGCCTCGACCGGCGCGGCGGCCTCGGCCACCTCGTCGTCGGTGTGATGCGCGGCCATCGCGAGCGCGACCGGATGAGCGCGCTTGACGGCCGCCTCCTCCTCGGGATGCGAATCCGCGGTCTCGGGCGCGGCGGTGCTCGCCTGCTTGGTCTCCTTGTCGCGGTCCTTGTCCTTGCGGCGGCGACGGCCTTCGCGGCGGCCGGCCCCTTCCTCGGCGGGCGCGGTCTCGACCGGGTAGTTGTGCACGATGATGCCGCGGCCGTGGCAGTGCTCACAGGTGGTGGAGAACGCCTCGACCAGTCCGGTGCCCAGCTTCTTGCGGGTCATCTGGACCAGGCCGAGTGAGGTGACCTCCGACACCTGATGGCGAGTACGGTCGCGTCCGAGCGCCTCGGTGAGGCGACGCAGCACCAGATCGCGGTTGGATTCCAGCACCATGTCGATGAAGTCGACGACGATCATGCCGCCGATATCGCGCAACCGCATCTGGCGCACGATCTCCTCGGCGGCCTCCAGGTTGTTGCGGGTGACCGTTTCTTCCAGGTTGCTGCCGCCGGAACCGGTGAACTTGCCGGTGTTGACGTCGATCACGGTCATCGCCTCGGTGCGGTCGATGACCAGGGTGCCGCCGGACGGCAGCCACACCTTGCGGTCGAGGGCCTTCGCCAGCTGCTCGTCGATGCGCAGGCTGCCGAAGACGTCCGCGCCGTTGTTCTCGTAGCGCTCGACCCGGGCCAGCATGTCCGGTGCGACGGTGCGGACGTAGTTCTCGACGGTCGTCCATGCCCGGTCACCCTCGATGACCAGCTTGGAGAAGTCCTCGTTGAACAGGTCGCGGACCACCTTGACCAGCAGGTCCGGCTCTTCGTACAGGGTCTTCGGCGCGCCCGACCCGTTCTCGGCCTGCTTCTCGATGGTCTTCCAGGTGGCCTGCAGCCGCTCGACGTCGCGGGCCAGCTCGGTCTCGCTCACACCTTCGGACGCGGTGCGGATGATCACTCCGGCGTCCTGCGGGACGATATCGCGCAGGATCTCCTTGAGCCGCTTGCGCTCGGTGTCGGGCAGTTTGCGGCTGATACCGGTCGAGGTCCCGCCCGGAACGTAGACCAGGAAGCGACCGGCCAGGCTGATCTGCGTGGTCAGCCGGGCGCCCTTGTGCCCCACCGGATCCTTGCTGACCTGCACCAGGACGGTGTCGCCGGGTTTGAGAGCCTGCTCGATCTTGCGTTCCTTGCCGCCGAGCCCGGCGGCCTCCCAGTTCACCTCACCGGCGTAGAGCACGCCGTTGCGGCCGCGGCCGATATCGACGAACGCCGCCTCCATGCTGGGCAGCACGTTCTGCACCTTGCCCAGGTAGACGTTGCCGACCATGGACGCCGTGCCGGTGTTGGTGACGAAATGCTCGACCAGGATGTTGTCCTCGAGCACCGCCACCTGGGTGGTCGCGCCGACATGCGAGTGTTCACCGGCCGGGAACGACTTCTCGCGGACCACCATGACCCGGTCGACCGCCTCGCGACGGGCCAGGAATTCCGATTCGGTGAGGATCGGCGGGCGGCGGCGACCGGCCTCGCGACCGTCGCGACGACGCTGCCGCTTGGCCTCCAGCCGGGTCGACCCGCTGATGCCCTGCACCTCGTCGACCGCGCGGCGCTTGTTGCGCGGTTCCCGCTCGTGCACGACTGTGTTCGGCGGATCGTCGTCGGCAGGCTCGGATTCGTTGTCCTCACCGGCCTTGCGACGACGGCGACGACGGCGACGGCGGGTGGAACCCTCCGGCGTCGAACCCGACTCGTCGTCGCTCTCCTCGCCGGTCTGCTCGGCGGCCGCTTCCTCGGCGGATTCGTCGGAGTCGGCGTGCGACTCGGCGTCCTCGTCGTCGGATTCGTCGTCGGACTCGTGATCGGCGTGCTGTTCGCCCCGGCCCCGGCCGCGACCGCGACGGCCACGGCGGCGACGACGCGAGCGACCGCCGTCCTCCTGCTCGTCACGCGACTGCTCGTCGTCCCAGTCGCCGCCGGCTTCGGTCTCGGGCTCGGCTGCCGCGACGGACTCGGGCTCCGCCGGAGTTTCCTCCGGCTCGGTGTCGGTGACCTTTTCGCCGGCTTTCTCGGCGGCCTTTTCAGCGGCTTTCTCGGCCGCCTTTTCGGCGGCCTTGGCCTCGCGTTCGGCGCGCCGGCGGCGGCGCATCTCCTCGGCCGCCGCGGCATCCGGCGGCAGGAACAGCGGCGCGGCCGCGATACTCGCCGGCTCGAAGACGACCGGCTCCTCGGGCTGCGCGACGGGCTGCTGGAACGGGCTGGTGAACAGCGAAGTGTGGGGTGCCGATTCGGGCTCGGCGGGGGTCGCCGGCGACTCGGATGTCACTGCGGAGTTCGCCGTGCCGGCGGCCTCGGCGACGCCCGCGGCCTGCACGGTATCGGCGACCTCGGTTTCGGCGACCGCGGTGGAGGCGCCGGACTCGCTCGGCACGGGCTCGCCGGCCGTATCCGGCGCGGTGGCGGTCTGCGCGGTATCGGCCGCGGCGGTGGATGTGGTCGCCGGAGACGCACTCTCGGCGGGCGCCGGAGCAGGCGTCTCGGCCTGTTCGGTCGCGGGCTCGGCCACCGGTTGCTCGGCGCCGGCCTGTGGGGGAACGAGCGCGTCGCGCACGGATTCGGCGACGGTCCGGTCCAGGCTGGATTGGGCACTGCGGGCTTCCGCACCCAGTTCGGTCAGGTGGGCAAGGATGCGCTTGCTGGTGGTTCCCAAAAGTTTCGCCAGCGCGTGCACCCGGATACGTTCGGGCAACTGCGCTGCCTCCCCTACCCCGGCCACCTCGGTCGAGGTGGATTCACCATTGCTCTGCGATGTTCCTTGCGGCTCTTGATCGGCCACGAAATCTCCTCGGGCCCCCGGGCGCGTCCCACTCGTACGAGAGTGACGCGGCCGACGCGGGGGCGCTGTCCGTTCGCCTCACGCCTGTGGCGCAAGGTCTGATGGTCTCGCCCCGCGTGCCCGGTTATCACCTGTCGTACGTCGTTCGGGCTAACTGGTCACGCGGCGCCTGGCTGTTGGCTTGCACACCTGAGCTCGAGCGCTCATCCAGCGTGCCGCCGAACAGCGAGTCTTGTAACCGTCCGGGGCAGCGATGATCGGCGTCGAGCCGCGGTGCCATTCGGTTGCGTTCGCCACCTGCCCCGATAGGTAGGCGTCGATCACATCCGCTTCCAGTATCCCACACAGCGACCCACTGGTACGCCATCGGAGCGCGACCGCCCCGTTTCCGTGGCCCGACCGGCGGCTCTTTCCTACACCTGAGGAGGTCTTTGCCGACCGACGTCGATCACTGGCTGGAGTGTCGCCGCGACCCGCGAGCAAACCGGCTCACCCGGCCCGGAGCGAGTCCTCCGAGCGACCGTTCGCGGCCGGCTCGCCGTCGGATGCCCGAACGGCGAGCCCAGAGGCCGCGAACCCGCCGGTGCGAATCGGAGCCTGAAAGACAGAGCTAGAACCAGAGTGCGATCTCGCGCTTCGCGGATTCGGGCGAGTCGGAGCCGTGCACGAGGTTGAACTGGGTTTCCAGGGCGTAGTCGCCGCGGATGCTGCCGGGAACGGCCTTCTCGACCGGGTCGGTGCCGCCGGCGAGTTGGCGGAAGGCGGCGATGGCGCGCGGGCCTTCGAGGATGGCAGCAACGACCGGTCCGGAGGTGATGAATTCGATCAGCGAGCCGTAGAACGGCTTGTCGGCGTGTTCGGCGTAGTGGGCGGCGGCAAGTTCTTCGGAAACCTGCTCGAGCTTGAGGGCCGCGATCTTCAGGCCTTTGCGTTCGATGCGGGTGATGATCTCACCAACCAGGCCTCGCGCCACGCCGTCCGGCTTGATGAGTACCAACGTCTGCTCAGTCACGGCGCCACTCTAACCGGCGCTGCCACGGGATTCCGAACCGAGCCCTCAGGACGAGCCCTGCATCCGCTGGCTGGGCAGTAAACCCTGGTCCATGCGGCGTTTGACGTCGGAGCGCAGGACCAGAATGAACGCCCACACGGCCGCGAACACGACGCCGATGATGCCGATCGACAGATGGATGAATCCGCCGGCCAGCACCAGCACCTGCAGGCCGAGATTGAACGGCACGGCCCACGAGCGGCGCTGCATTCCGGAGCCGACGAACATCAATACGGCCAGGCCGACCAGGTAGGTCACCGACCACCAGCTCAGTCCGCCGCCGACGGCCCCGACCACCGGCAGTGCCAGCAGCACGGTGATGGCCTCGAGTACCAGCGCACCGGCCATCACACCGCGGAAACCCTTCCACGGGTCGGTCGCGGGCGCGGGTACACCCGGCTTCGGTGCGCCGGCCTCGCCGCGCACATCGTCCTCGCTACCCACGTTGCCTCCTCCGCGCCGCACCGCCGATGCCCTCGACACCAGCTTCCCACTGCACCCTGCATCCACGTTCCGCCGGGCCCGCGAGGTGACGCAAGCTGCCCCACCGCTTCACGCTGTATCCGATGCCGCGTTCCGCCGGGCCCGCGTGGTGACGCAAGCTGCCGCCTCCGGCCCACCGCATCACGCGGGGTCCTTCCCGAACAGCGAGCGCGCCGCACCCGCGGTGACCACCGAGCCGGTGACCACGATGCCCGCGCCGGATACCGGTTCGCCGGCGTCGCCCGCTTCCTCGGCGATGGCGATCGCGGTTTCCACCGCATCGGCGAGGCTGTTCGCGGTGACGACTCGCTCATCACCGAAACGCTGGACGGCCAGGTCGGCGAGTTCGTCGATGCCGAGCGCCCGCGGTGAACCGTTGGTGGTGACAACGATCTCGTCCAGCACCGGCTCCAGCGCGGCGAGAATGCCGGCCGCATCCTTGTCCGAGAGCACCGCGACCACGCCCACCAACTTACGGAAGTCGAATTCCTCGGTGAGGGTCGCGGCCAGCGCCCGCGCACCGGCGGGATTGTGCGCGGCGTCGATGAAGATGGTCGGCGCGCTGCGCATCCGTTCCATCCGGCCCGGACTGGCCGCCGCCGCGAATCCGGCGCGCACCGCGTCGATGTCGAGTTGTTTCTGCGCGCCGGCGCCGAAGAACGCCTCGACCGCCGCGAGCGCCAGCGCCGCGTTGTGCGCCTGGTGTTCGCCGTGCAGCGGCAGGAAGATCTCGTCGTAGACGCCGCCGAGCCCCTGGATCTCCAGTACCTGACCGCCGATCGCGACGCGGCGCGACAGCACCCGGAACTCGGACCCGGCGCGGGCCACCGCGGCATCGGCGTCCACCGCGCGCCGCAGCAGCACCTCCATCGCCTCGGGATCCTGTTCGGCGATAATGGCCACGGTGTCGCGCGGAATCAGCAGATCCTGCGGCGACTTCTTGATGATCCCGGCCTTCTCACCGGCGATCGAGGCCAGATCCGGCCCCAGATAGTCGGTGTGGTCCAGGCCGATCGGCGTGATCACCGCGACCTGCCCGTCGATGACGTTGGTCGCGTCCCACGTGCCGCCCATCCCGGTCTCGACGACCGCGACATCGACCGGCGCCTCGGCGAACGCCGCGTACGCCATCGCGACGAGGACCTCGAATTTGCTCATCCGCGGTCCTGGTCCGTCGCCGAGGGCTCCGTCGGTCGATCGCGCGTCGATCATCTCGACGTAGGGCAGCAGTTCCCGATAGATCTCGACGTAGCGGGCCGGGCTGATCGGCGCGTTGTCGATGGCGATCCGTTCGGTCGCCAGTTGCAGATGCGGGCTGGTGAACCGCCCGGTGCGCCGGTGCAGCGCGGTGAGCAGCGCATCGACCATCCGGGTGACCGAGGTCTTGCCGTTGGTGCCCGCGATGTGGATGGCGGGATAGCTCTGCTGCGGGGAGCCGAGGAGGTCCATCAGGGTCGCGATCCGGGCCAGCGACGGCTCGATCTTGGTTTCACCCCAGCGCTGGTCGAGTTCGGCCTCGACCAGCGCCATTTCGGCGAGGTCCACCGGCGAGGGACCGGTGCGCAGCCGGTCCGCACCGCCGGCGAGCGGTTCGCGGTCGAATCCTTCGCCGCCGCTCACTTCTTCGCCGCCGGCTCCGTGATCTGCGCCAGCCGCGCCCCGATCCGGGCCACCTCGGATTCGGCGACCTCGCGACGGGTGCGGATCTTGGCGACCACCTCGTCGGGCGCCTTGGCCAGGAAGGCCTCGTTGCCGAGTTTGGCGCTGGTGGCGGCGAGGTCCTTCTGCGCAGCCGCGAGATCCTTCTCCAGCCGGCGGCGTTCGGCGTCGAGGTCGACCGAACCGGAGGTGTCCAGTTCGACGGTGACGGTGGCGCCGGACAGGCGCACCTCCACCGCGGCGGTCGCGGAGAAGTCGGCGTCCGGAGCGGTGAGCCGGGCCAGGGTGGCGATCTCCGCGTGCAGCCCGGTCAGGTCGGCGGTATCGATGCCGATCAGTTTCGCGGCGACCTTCTGCTTGTCGGTCAGGCCCTGATCGCTGCGGAACCGGCGGATCTCGGTGACCAGCTTCTGCAGATCCGCGATGCGCTGCGCCGCAACGGTATCGGTGGCGACACCCGAGGACTGCGGCCACGCGGCGGTCACCAGCGAGTCGTCCTCGCCGGCCTCGGTGAGGGCCTGCCACAGCGTTTCGGTGACGAACGGGATGGCCGGGTGCAGCAGGCGCAGCACCGAATCCAGCACGTTACCGAGAACGATGCGCGTGCTCGCGGCCCGTTCCTCCGACTCGGCGAACTGCACCTTGGCCAATTCCAGGTACCAGTCACACAGTTCGTCCCAGGCGAAGTGGTACAGCGCCTCACAGGCCTTGCCGAATTCGTAGCGGTCGAAGGCAGCGTCCACCTCGGCACGCACCTCGTCCAGCCGGTCGAGGATCCAGCGGTCGGTGTCGGTGAGGGTGGCGCGTTCGGGCAGTTCGCCCGGCGCGGCCCCGTTCATGAGCGCGAACTTGCTGGCGTTGAACAGCTTCGTGATGAAGTTGCGCGAGGCCTGCACGTGCGGCGGACCGACCGACAGGTCGCTACCCGGCTGGGCGCCCCGGGCCAGGGTGAAACGTGTTGCGTCCGCGCCGAATTCGTCGATCCACAGCAGCGGGTCGACACCGATGCCCTTGGACTTGGAGTATTTGCGGCCGAATTCGTCGCGGATGAGGCCGTGCAGGAAGACGTCGTCGAACGGAACCTGCTGCCGTCCGGGATCCTTACCGGCGGCGATGACCGGATCGTCGGAGACGAACATGCCGAACATCATCATCCGGGCCACCCAGAAGAACAGGATGTCGTAGCCGGTGACCAGCACGCTGGTGGGATAGAACTTCGCCAGTTCCGGGGTGGCGTCCGGCCAGCCCATCGTGGAGAAGGGCCACAGGCCGGAGGAGAACCAGGTGTCGAGGACATCCGGGTCCTGCACCCAGCCCTCGGGCGCCTGCTCGTCGGGGCCGACACACGCGATCTCGCCCTCGGGGCCGTACCAGATCGGGATGCGGTGGCCCCACCACAGCTGCCGTGAGATGCACCAGTCGTGCATGTTGTCGACCCACTCGAACCAGCGCGGTTCCTGGCTCGCCGGGTAGATCTTCACCGCGCCGTTGCGTACGGCGTCACCGGCGGCCTTGGCCAGCGATTCGACCTTCACCCACCACTGCATCGACAGGCGCGGTTCGATCGGTTCGCCGGAGCGCTCGGAGTGTCCGACGCTGTGCACGTACGGACGCTTCTCGGCGACGATGCGCCCTTCGTCGGCCAGCCGCTCGCGAATCTTGACGCGCGCCTCGAACCGGTCCATCCCGTCGAATTCGGTTCCGGTGTCGGCGATCTTGCCGGTCTTGTCCATGATGGTCGGCATCGGCAGGTTGTGCCGCAGGCCGATCTCGAAGTCGTTGGGGTCGTGCGCGGGGGTGATCTTCACTGCGCCGGAGCCGAATTCGGGGTCGACGTAGTCGTCGGCGACGATCGGGATCTGGCGACCGGTGATCGGGTGGTACACGGTGGTGCCGATCAGCGCCCGGTATCGCTCGTCGTCCGGATGCACCGCGACCGCGGTATCGCCGAGCATGGTCTCCACCCGGGTGGTGGCCACGATGACGTGCGGTTCGTCGTCGTTCAGCGAGCCGTAGCGCAGCGAGACGAGCTCACCCTCGACGTCCTCGTATTTCACCTCGACGTCGGAGATGGCGGTCTCGAGCGAGGGCGACCAGTTCACCAAGCGCTCGGCCCGGTAGATCAGCCCGGCGTCGTAGAGTCGCTTGAAGATGGTCTGCACCGCGCGGGACAGGCCGTCGTCCATGGTGAAGCGGTCGCGGCTCCAGTCGATGCCGTCGCCGAGGCGGCGCATCTGGCCCTGGATGGCGCCGCCGGATTCGCGCTTCCAATCCCAGACCTTGTCGACGAACAGTTCGCGGCCGAAGTCTTCCTTGGTCTTGCCGTCGACGGCGAGCTGCTTCTCGACCACGGTCTGGGTGGCGATACCGGCGTGGTCCATACCGGGCAGCCACAGCACCTCGTAGCCCTGCATCCGCTTGCGGCGGGTGAGCAGGTCCATCAGGGTGTGGTCGAAGGCGTGGCCCATGTGCAGGTTGCCGGTGACGTTCGGCGGCGGCAGCACGATCGAATAGGGCGGCTTCTCGCTCGCCGGGTCGGCGGTGAAGTAACCGGCCGCTACCCAGCGCTCGTACAGGTCGGCCTCTACATCGCTGGGGTTCCAGCTCTTGGGGAGGGCGTCGGCACGATTTCGCGAGTTATCAGGGGCTGCGCTGGTCACCGTGCGATTCTACGGAGTTGAGCAGGAGCACTCGACAGGGCCCTGCACACGGCACCGGAGAAAGATGTAGGGCGGGGTTTTCGGCGGATGAGGGACACCGAAAACCCCGCCCACGTCTTCGAGACTACCGCCCGGATCGGCGCAATACACCAATCCATATGCAATTCTCAGCTTTTGCCCGAATCCGTTGTGCAGGTGCGGGTTTGCCACTCAGCATGCTCGCAGATTCCCCGCCGAGATGCGGAGGCCGCGCCCCGCCTGCGCGCGGCGGGTCACGGCACGAGTATCGCCAGCGCTCCGGGTTCGGCGCGGAAGGTAGCCGGTAGCAGTCCCGCCGGGTCGCCGTCGGCGGTCGCCGGTACCGCGGCGGTGAGGGTGATGGTCCGGGCCCGATAGTGCCCGACCGCCGGATGATCGACGCGCTTGCCGGCGGCCAGCGCCGGGAGCAGACGGACCATCTGCAGCCGCGACATGGCGCCGACCACGGTCAGGTCGAGCAGGCCGTCGTCGACGATCGCGTCGGGGCAGATGAGCATGCCCCCGCCGTAGGTCCGGGTGTTGCCGACCGCCACCATCACGGCCTCGGTCTCGAAGACGCGATCACCGGCCGAACCCGGCTCGCCGGACAGTTCGATGCGGTAGGGCACCCCGAGTTGCCCGAGCAGTTCCGGCACGGCGGCGAAGGAGTACCGCAGCGAGCCCTTCGGCCGGCGCATGCTGTTGGCGCGCAAGGTCACTCGCGCGTCGAAGCCGGTGCCGGCGACGGTGGCGAATCGCATGGGCCGATGCGCGATCGCGGGTTCGATGCCGGCCGCCCACCCCTGAGCGTGCTCGGGGTCGGGCCGGGATTCGATCGCGCCGAGGTCGATGGTGCGCACGGAACCGCCGAGCACGATATCGGCCGCGGCGCGCGGATCGTCGTCGGGCACGCCCAGCTCCCGGGCCAGGTCGTTTCCGGTCCCACCGGGCAGCAGCCCCAGCGGCACCCCGGTCGAGGCGATGGCCTGCAGCGTGACGCAGACCAGTCCGTCACCGCCCGCGCAGACGACTGCGTCGGGACACTCGGGACCCCGCACCGAATCCCGGATCAGGCGAACGGTTTCCGCGGCGTCGGCACCGCGGATCTCGCGTACCCGCACACCGCGTTCGGCGAAGCGGGCGGCGGCCGCGGCGGCCGCGGCCAGTCCCCGGCCGTGGCCGGAGTGCGGGTTGGTCACCAGCGCGACCGATCGGATGGCGGTCATGGAATCAGCTTGCCCGGGTTGAGGATTCCCGTCGGGTCGACGGCGTCCTTGACCGCGCGCAGGATGCGCGCGCCCAGGTCGCCGATCTCGGCCGACATCCACGGCCGGTGGTCGGCGCCGACGGCGTGGTGGTGGGTGATGGTGCCACCGTTTCCGGCTATGGCGTCACCGACGGCGCGTTTGGCCAGCGCCCACTGCGCCAGCGGATCGTCGGCCTGTTTGGCGACGACGGTGAAATACAGCGAGGCACCGGTCGGGTAGGTATGCGAGATATGGCACATCACCATCGCGGGAGTGCCCTGTGCGCCGAGCGATTCGGTGAGTGCGGCGGTGACCGCTGCCTTGAGCCGCTCGACATTCGACCAGCTGGTCGCCGTCTCGAGCGTTTCGCACAGCACGCCGATGTCGAGCAGCGCATCGCGCAGATACGGCGCGGCGAAACGGCCGTGTTCCCATTCCCGCGCCGGCTGTTCACCGAGTGCGGTGCCGCCGGCCGCGGCGAGCAGTGCCGAGGCCTCGGCACTCCGCGCGGCCACATGGGCCGCGGTGCCCTCGAACGTGGTGACGGCCAGGCAGCCACCGACCGACGCCCCGCCGATATCACCGGAACGGGCCAGATTGAGCCCGGTCTCGGCCTCGTCGGACAGGCGCAGCACGGTCGGCGCCGCGCCGTTCTGTACCACGGCGCGCAGCGCGGCGGCCCCGGTGACGAAGTCCGGGAACGACCACGCCTGATAGGCGGTGGTCTCCGGAATCGGATGCACCCGCAGCGTCACCTCGGTGATGACACCGAGCGTGCCCTCGGATCCGGCGAACAACTCGCGCAGATCGGGTCCGGCGGCCGAGGCGGGCGCACGACCGAGATCGACTGTGCCCGTGGGTGTTGCGACCTTCAGGCGCATGATCATGTCGTC
Organism: Nocardia sp. 852002-20019_SCH5090214; assembly: GCF_001665865.1. NCBI lineage: Bacteria > Bacillati > Actinomycetota > Actinomycetes > Mycobacteriales > Nocardiaceae > Nocardia > Nocardia sp. 852002-20019_SCH5090214. The sequence goes on from NZ_LZMK01000012.1 coordinate 15,901, forward strand.
GAAGCGGCCGTAGCCGGCCGAGGCCTGGCCCGAGGATCGGGTGGCCGCGAAGCCGCCGATGCTCGCGTATTCGAAGCTCTGCGGGAAATGCCCGAGCGACAGGCCGTGGCCGGCGAGCAGCTTCTCCGCCTGCGGTCCGGTCAGCCCGGCGCCCAGGGTCGCGGTACCGCTCACCGGGTCGACGTCGGACAGTCCGTCGAGGCGCCGCAGATCCAGCGCGATCACGGTGGCGAAGCGACCCCGCGCGGGTTCCACCCCGCCCACCACACTGGTGCCGCCGCCGAAGGGGACGACCGCGACGGCCTGCTCGGCGCAGTAGGCCAGAACGGCCAGCACCTGGTCGTGGTCGGCGGGAAAGACGACGGCGTCGGGTGCGTCCTGCGGCGCTTCGGCGCGGCGGCGCAGCAGGTCGGGGGTGCTCTTGCCGCCCGCGTGCAACAACCGGTCGCGGTGGTCGGTCGACACTCGATCCGCACCGACCACCGCCGACAGCCCCGCTCGATGCGCGGCCGTCAAGCCGGATTCCCGCAGCGGCACGTCGCCCTCATCACGACGGGCCACCGGGTCTCCGGACACTCCGAACACCTGCGCCACCAGGGTCCGGATCCGGTCCGGAAGCGGCGCATGCGCCGAGGCGATGCCCCAGGCATCCCAGACCATACTCGGGCGATCGGACGACTCGCCCGGCGTCGAGTTTTCCGGTTGTACTGCCGATGTGTCCTGTCGCGTGTCGACCATGCGTTACAGTCTGACATAGACTGTCAAGCAGTAACGAACATGAACGTAGTTGACGAATACGGATCGATTGGTGAGTTGTTGATGGAGCCCAACGAATCCCCCGGCCCCGACAGCGAAGTGCCGGCCATCGACCTGGCGATCCTGGAGGCGGGACGCGCCTGTGTCGAGGAGTTCGGTGTACGCCGGACCACGCTGAGTGAAGTCGCCCGGCGCGCCGGCGTCAGTCGCCCCACGGTGTACCGGCGCTGGCCCGACACCCGGTCGCTGATCGCCGAGCTGCTGGTCCGGGAGCTCAGCGAGATCGTGGCGGCGAGCATTCCCACCGAAGGTCCGGCCCGCGCGCGCCTGGTGGAGGGCATCGTCTCGGGCGCGGCCGAGATTCGCTCGAACCCGTTGTTCGCCAAGATCTTCCGCATCGACACCGACCTGATGCTGACCTACGTGTTCGGCCGGCTCGGCCGCAACCAGCGGCAATTGATCCAGGTGTTCTCGACCGCTGTGCGCGAGGGACAACGCGACGGTTCCATCCGCGCCGGCGATCCCGACCACCTGGCCACCATGCTGCTGCTGATCGGCCAGTCCACCGTGCAGTCGGCGAGCACGGTCAGCCATCTGCTCGACGACGCCGGGCTCGATGTCGAGCTCGCCCGCGTCGTCGACCGGTACCTGCGTCCCGATACCGACTAGTCCCGAAAACAGAGAGCGAGACAGCGCATGCTCGACGAGAGCGCATCGACGGCGGGCCACGGGCTCGGCGACACCGCGGGAGATTCGGCACTCAACGCCGCCCGCCGCGGCCGTGAACTGCAGGCGCTCGGCGATGCGGACCGCATCGACGTCCTGGTCGTCGGCGGCGGCGTCACCGGTGCGGGGGTGGCGTTGGACGCGGCCGCTCGCGGCTTGCGAACCGTCCTGGTGGAGGCCCACGATCTGGCCTTCGGGACCAGCCGGTGGAGTTCGAAACTCGTCCACGGCGGATTGCGCTATCTGGCCTCCGGCGGGGTCGGAATCGCCCACGAGAGCGCGGTGGAACGCGACATCCTGCTCACCACCACCGCACCTCACCTGACTCGCTCGATTCCGCAGCTGGTTCCGTCGTTCTCCGGCGGTTCCCTGCCGCAGCGACTGCTGGTCCGCGCGGGCTTCCTGGCCGGAGATGTGCTGCGGCGCAGCGCCGGAACCTCGCCGAGGATATTGCCGCGATCGCGCCGGGTCGCCGCGGCCGAAGCGCTGCGGCTGGCGCCGACACTGCGCCGCGCCGGGTTGCGCGGCGGGATGACGGCCTGGGACGGCCAGCTCGTCGACGACGCGCGACTGGTGGTGACGATCGCGCGCACCGCCGCGGCGCACGGCGCGACCGTGCTCACCCGGGTACGCGCCGAGCAGGTGACCGGTGAGTCCGCGGTCCTGCACGATGTGCTGACCGGTGAAACCCTGTCCGTACGAGCACATTCGGTGATCAACGCGGCCGGGGTGTGGGCCGACCAGGTCGATCCGAGCATCGAGTTGCGGCCCAGCCGCGGCACCCACCTGGTCTTCGACGCCGCGGCCTTCGGCGGGCTCACCGCCTCGCTGACCGTGCCGATTCCGGGCAGCACCAGCCGTTTCGTCTTCGCCTTCCCGGCCGCGCACGGCCGCGTCTATCTGGGCCTGACCGACGAGGACGCACCCGGCCCGGTTCCGGACGAACCGAAGCCCACCGACTCCGAGGTCGATTTCCTGCTCGACACGGTGAACACCGTGTTGCGGGAACCGTTGCGGCGCAGCGATATCCGCGGGTCGTTCGCCGGCCTGCGGCCACTGCTGCGCACCGCCGAGGATTCCACCGCCGACATCTCGCGGGAGCACGCGGTCCTGCACTCCCCCGGCGGCCCGATCACCATCGTCGGCGGCAAGCTGACCACCTACCGGCAGATGGCCGAGGATGCGGTCGATGCCGCCGTAGCCGCCGCCGGCCTGTCCGCCGCCCCCTGCCGGACCAAGCGAATTCCGTTGGTAGGAGCGGTGTCCGGACGCTCACGCGACCGGATCGCGGCACCCGGGGTGCTGGTCGAACGATACGGAGATCAGGCCACCCAGGTGCTCGCCGCACTGCGGGACAATCCGGGCCTCGCCGAACCGGTCGCACCCGGTATCGACGTCCTGCGCGCCGAATTCGCTTATGCGGCAACTCATGAGTGCGCGCTGGACGAGAGCGACCTGCTCGATCGACGCACCCGGATCGGCCTCGTCGACAGTGACCGAGCCGCAGCCCTTCCGGCCGCACAGGAGGCACTCGCCGCCAGCCGGGCCTGAACGACCGCAGCCCGTCGTGACATCGTACCGGGACGGCTGCGCGCCGATCCCGAGGCGGATCACATACCGAGCCGCTCACCGCGGAATCGGTTCGTGACGTCGGCGCTGCGGGTCAAGACCCCGAAACGCCGCCTAGCCCCACAGTTCGGCGATCCGCGCTGCCGCCGACTTTCCCTGCACCCGACCGGCATGCGCCGACGGCACGCGGGAGGCGGTGTCGAGCGGATTCGCCCCGAAGGCGGCGATCGCGGCCTCGTCGGGGACGATCGATTCCACCCGCGCGCCCCGTTCGATGAGTCCCGCGATCTCACCGTCCAGCGCCGGATCGGGCAGCGGCGCAATGATCAGCACCCGGTCGAATCCGGCCGCCAGATCGGCATTGACACTGGTCCGCACGCCACCATCGGTATAGCGCACGCCGTCGACGGTGTGCGGCGGCCAGACCAGCGGCACCGCCGAACTGGCTGTCACCGCGTCGACCAGCGCGACCCCGGAGTCGCGATCGAACACGCGCGGTTCACCCGTGCCGGCGTCGACGGCGGTGATCAGCAGCCGCTGCCGGGGCCATTCGTGCACCGGCAGCCGCGATTCGATCACCGCGCGCCGGGCGGATTCCGGCACGGTATCGGTCGCCAGGGCGAGGTTGCCGAGTCGCCGCCGCGCCACGGCCATATCGCCGTCGCTCTCGGTGATGATCTGGTTGATCGTCTCCCACACCCCCTCGAGCGGATTGCCCTCCGGCACGATCTCGGCGCTCTGCAGCGCCGGGTCGATCTGGCGGCGGAACAGCTCCTCCGGGGTCAGCCCGCTGGTCAGCTGTGCCGCCACATTGGCGCCCGCCGACGTGCCGATGTACACATCGGCGGCGGTGAGATCGATGCCCGCATCGGCCAACCCGGCGATCACGCCGTTCGCCCAGGCGATACCCGCCACCCCACCGCCGCCGATCACCAGCGCCCGTTCGTCCGACATCATCGCTCCCACATCTCGTACCGCGTTCCCGACCGCTCGGGACAACCTCGACGGTAGCGACGACCATTCCCCCGGCGCGATTACCGGACGGGTAATGAAATGTCAGGACGCGTTACCACCCACGCTGAACGCGACACCGCTCGGATCGCGCAGCGCGGCCAACCGTCCGTACGGCGTGTTCTCGGGCTCGGATTCGACCGAACCCCCCAGGCTCACCGCCTGCTTCACCGTCGCATCGACGTCCTCGGCGCCGATGTAGACGCGCCACCCGCCGGGAGATCCCGCGGGCAGATACGCCGCCGAGTCCATCACGCCACCGAGCATCGGCGTCGCGGAATGAATTGTCGTGTAACGGAACTCGGGCGAATCACCGACGGTGAAGGGATCGCGCCAGCCGAACACCTCGCGGTAGAACGTCAACGCCTCGGCATAGGCCGGTGTGTGCAGTTCGAACCACGACGGGTACCCGACGTGCCCGCTCCAGTTGCCGCCACCGGCGACGCCGAAGGAACCGAAACCGCGGTGGACGCCGGGCTGCCACGCACCGACGCCCGCACCGGACGGATCGGTGAGAACGGCCATACTGCCCACGTCGCCGATGGCCATCGGTTCCACCACGACCCGGCCGCCGTGCTCGGCGGCGGAGGCAGCGGTGGCATGGACATCGACGCTGGTCAGATACACGGTCCACTGATCGGGCGCACCGTCGGTGCCGTCGTTGCGCATCCCGCCGGCGACGGCATTGCCGTCCTTGCGGAAGGTGATGTACCCGCCGTACTGCTCATCGCTCTCGGCGGTCCAGCCGAACAGCTCGCCGTAGAAATCGACGGCTCGATCGGTGTCGGCGGTGAACAACTCGATCCAGCACGGATCTCCGGGTTCGAAGGTGTAGGACATGATCGCTCCTCTGGATGGGATTGCGTTCTCTCACCGGTACGACGGCGCCGGACGGACAAACTCATCGGCCCCGGTCCAAGCCTGGCACGATCCAGCGGCAGTCGGCCCGATTTGTGGGTAGCGTTTGTGAACTAACTCTTCTACGCTGCTCTCATGACCGACTGGCATCCGACGGCATGCATCCTGTGCGAGTGCAATTGCGGCATCCAGGTGCTGCTGGGCGCCGACGGCCGCAGCTTCGACAAGATTCGCGGCGACAAGCTGCATCCTTCCTCGGCGGGCTACACCTGCAACAAGGCTCTGCAACTGGATCGGTACCAGAACGGGCGCACCGGCCGCCTCACCGCGCCGCTGCGCCGCAACGCCGACGGATCGTTCACCGAAATCGATTGGGACACCGCTATTTCGGAGATCTCCGCGCGTCTGCGCGAGATCGGCGCCGAATACGGCGGCGAATCGATCTTCTACTACGGTGGCGGCGGCCAGGGCAATCATCTCGGCGGCGCCTACGCTCCGGCCACCATGGCCGCCTACGGCATGCGTTATCGATCCAGCGCGCTGGCCCAGGAGAAGACCGGCGACTTCTGGGTCGGCGCGCGGATGACCGGCCATCCGGTCCGCTCGGACGTCGAACATGCCGAGGTGGCGCTGTTCATCGGTAAGAATCCCTATCAGTCCCACGGTTTCCCGCGCGCCCGCTCGGTACTGAAGGAGATCGCGCGCGATCCGCAGCGCTCGATCGTCGTGCTCGACCCGGTCCGCACCGAGACCGCCGAACTGGCCGATTTCCATCTGCAACTGCGCCCCGGCACCGACATCTATCTGCTGGCGGCGATGGCGGCGATCCTGATCCGCGACGACCTGGTCGACCATGACTGGCTGGCCGCGCGCACCGAAGGTTTCGACGAGGTGGCGGCGGTGCTGCGCACGGTGCCGATCGAGGAGTACTGCGCCCTGGCCGATGTCGAGATCGGCCTGGTCACCGCGGCGACTCACCGCATGGCAGCGGCGGACTCGGTCGCCGCGCTCGAGGACCTCGGCGTCCAGATGAACCGCCACTCGACACTGGTCAGCTACGTCGAGAAACTGCTCTGGCTGCTCACCGGAAACCTCGGCAAGCCCGGGACGCAGTACGCCTTCTCCGGAATGGCGGCGATCGGGCACGATCGCGGCCATCCCGCCGACGCCGGGCCGCGCAGCCCGGTCGTGGGCGCGCGCATCATCAGCGGACTGGTGCCGTGCAACGTGATCACCGAGGAGATTCTGACCGACCATCCCGCCCGCTATCGGGCGATGATCGTCGAGAGCGCCAATCCCGTTCACTCACTGGCGGATTCGGCCCGGATGCGCGACGCACTCGCGGCGCTGGAACTGGTGGTCGTCATCGACGTGGCGATGACCGAAACCGCTCGCGCCGCCGACTACGTCCTGCCCGCGCCGACCCAGTTCGAGAAGTACGAGGCGACCTTCTTCAACTTCGAATTCCCTCGCAACATCTTCCACCTCAGGCATCCGGTGCTTGCGGCTCCGCCCGGCGTCCTCGCCGAACCCGAGATTCACGCCCGGCTCGTCGAGGCCGCCGGGGCGCTGACCGAGGACGATTACCGGCCGCTGCGCGCGGCGCTCGACCAGGGCCGCGAGGCCTTCGCCATGGCATTTCTCGCCGTCCTCGCCGATCCGGCGAAGGCGAAGCTGGCTCCGATCCTGCTCTACCGCACCCTCGGCCCGACACTGCCCGACGGCGCCGCTGCCGCCGCGGTGTTGTGGGGCGCCGCCTACACCTGCGCCCGGAAGAACCCGGCCGGCGTGGAGCGAGCCGGCTACGGCACCGGCCTCGCTGCCGGGGAGCGGCTGTTCGAGGCGATCCTCACCGGCGAACACGGCGTCGTCATCACCGACGACGAGGTCGACGAGACCTGGAACCGGGTGCGCGGCGGCAAAGTCCGGCTCGCCGTTCCGGAACTGCTGTCGGCATTGGCCGCACTCCCCGCACCGGACGAGGACCACGATTGGCCGTTCGTCCTGGCCGCCGGGGAGCGGCGCGCCTTCACCGCCAACACCATCATGCGCGATCCGGCCTGGCGCAAACGCGACCCCGCAGGCGCGCTGCGCATCAGCACCGCCGATGCCCTCCGGCTGGGCCTGACCTCCGGCGACGAGGTGCGGCTCACCACCCGCAACGGCAGTGCGCAGGTGACCGTCGAGCCGACCGACCGCATGCGCAGCGGACATCTGGCGCTGCCCAACGGCCTGGGCCTGTCCGTCGTCGAGGCGGACGAGGTCCTCACCAGCGGGGCCGCCCCCAACGAGTTGACAGCTTTCGACGATCGCGACGAATGGGTCGGCACCCCGTGGCACAAGTACGTGCCCGCCCGGATCGATACGGTGGGTACATGAAGCGCACTACCTTCGCCACCTGGCCCTGTTCGGTCGCCCGCACGGTCGATCTGATCGGTGACTGGTGGACGCCGCTGGTGTTGCGCGAAGCGTTCTACGGCACAACGCGTTTCGACGATTTCGAACGCACGCTGGGCCTGAGCCGCAATGTCCTCACCCAGCGCCTGACGCGGCTGGTCGAGGAGGGGATGCTGGAGAAGGTCCCCTATCAGGATCGTCCGGTCCGCTACGAATACCGCCTCACCGACAAGGGACGCGATTTCTTCCCGGTGCTCACGGCCATGATGCGCTGGGGTGACCGCTGGCTCGCCCCGGAAGCCGGACCGCCGGTGGTCGTCCACCACGACACCTGCGGGCACGACACCCACGCCGAAGTGGTGTGCGCACAGTGCGGAGAACCGCTGCGGCACGCCGAAGTATCGGCTCGGCTGGGTCCGGGCTTTCCGCCGCAGCACCGCGAAAGCGCGCTGCGCAGCGGACGATTCGCCTCCTGAGAGCAGTGCCGCCGCGGCGCTAATCCGCGTTCTCGAGTTTCGGAACCAGACGTTCCAGCAACTCCCGCAGCACCTCTTCGTCCTCCGGCGCCAATTCGGCCAGCGCCTTGTACGCGCGCACCTGTGAGCCGCGGATCTGCGCGGCCAGCTCACGGCCGGCATCGGTGGACACCAGGTATTTGACGCGCCGATCAGCGGGATTCACCGTGCGCTGGACCAGACCGCGCGATTCCATGCGATCGGCGACACCGGTCAGATTCGACGGGTCGCACGCCATCCGGTCGGCCAGTACCCGCATGGGTAGCTCGGCGGGCGGTTCGTTGAGCGCCAGCAGCAGTTTGGCCTGCGTCAGCGTGAGCCCGTGCCCCTCCGCCGCGGTCAGGAAATCCTGCAGGTAGGCCGAGACGAAGCGCGCGATCAGCAATGCCAGCGGGCTCTGCGCTGTGTCCGGTGACATACCTCCGATGCTACCCAAACGATTGACAACGGCTATCAACGACTCCTTAAATACTTGAGGTCTTCAAACATATAGGTCTTCAATTTTCTGGAGGTGGCTGTGGAGCGCAGAGGTTCGCTGCTGACCGGCGTATTGGCCTTCGCGGCGATGATCGTCACGGTCATGCAGACTCAGGCCGTGCCGATTCTGGGCCTGATCGCGACGAAGTTGCAGGTCTCGACCACATCGGTGAGCTGGGTGACCACCGCGACCCTGCTGTCGGCCGCGGTCTTCACGCCGCTGCTGGGCCGCATCGGCGACCTCTACGGCAAGAAGCCCACCCTGCTGGGCGTGCTCGCGGTGGCCACGGCCGGTTCCGCGGTCTCGGCACTGGCGAATTCTCTGAGCGTGCTGCTGGTCGGCCGGGTGCTGCAGGGCGTCGCGACGGCGATCTTCCCGCTGGCCCTGGCCGTCCTCCGGGAGGAGATTCCGGCTCGGCGCCTGCATCATGCGATGGCGATCGTCAGCGGCACACTCGGTTTCGGCGGCGGCCTCGGCCTGGTGTCGACCGGTCTGCTGACCAAGGGGGCCGACCCGGACTACCACATCGTGTTCTGGTTCACCGCGGTGCTGTCGGTGGTGGCACTGGCCGCGGCCGCGGTGGCGGTGCCGGCCACGGGTAAGCGGCATCCGGGCAGCGTCGACCTGCCCGGCGCGGTCACGCTCGGCGGCTTCCTGGTCCTGCTGCTGCTGCCCATTTCCCAAGGGCACGAATGGGGTTGGACCTCCGCGAGTACGATCGCCTGCTTCGCCGGCGCGGTCGCGACGGCGGTGGCCTGGGTGGTAACCGAGCGTCGGGTGCGTACCCCGCTGGTCGATCTGCGGATGTTCACCCACCGGCCGGTGCTGTTCACCAATCTGTCCGGCATGTTCATCGGATTCGCGATGTTCATGCAGTTCATGGGCGTGTCATATCTGGCCCAGATGCCGTCACGGGTGGCCGGCTACGGATTCGGCGCCTCGATCCTGCGCGCCTCGGTCGAATATCTGCTGCCCGCGACACTCTCGTCGATGCTGGCCGCACCGGCCGGCGGAATCCTGGTCGGCCGGCTGGGCGGCCGTCGCGTGCTGGCCCTGTCGGGCGTGATCGGTGCGGCCGGATTCGGCGGGCTGGCACTGGCACACGACGCGACCGGTTCGGTGATCGCCGCGAGCGTGGTGATCGGCGTCGCGATCAGCTTCGCGTACGCGGCGATGCCCGCACTGATCGCGGCGAGCGTCCCGCACCACCAGAGCGGAATCGCCAACGGCATCAATTCGATCTCCCGCACTGTCGGCAGTTCACTGGCCAGCGCCATCATCACCACCCTGCTGACGGCGAAACTGCTGCCGCATCTGCCGCTGCCGCAGGAGAGTCAGTTCACCGTCGCGTTCTGGGTCGGCGCCGCCGCGTGTGCGGCGACCGTGCTGGCCGCCCTGTTCGGCTTGCGACCGGAAGGCCCCGAGGCCGGGGCCGACGAGGTCGAACTCGGCGCGAACGAAACCGCCGGTGGCACAGCATCGTTCGAGCGGCACGAGCTTCCCAGCAGGGTCGGTTGAGATCACCGAGCGCATCCCCCGGCGGTATGGCCGTTCACCGCGCGAACAGCCATACCGCCGTGGCCAGGTGTACCGCCGCCAATCCGACGCAGGTGATCGCCATCGGCGTATTCCGTTGGCGCACACCGATGATCGCGTCGCCCACCTGGGCCAGACCCGCGATCACCAGCACGGGCAGCGTGGCCGCCTCGCCTCCCGCGACCAGCACGGCCACGGTCACCACACTCAGCGGCAGGGCCCGCGCGGCATAGGCGCCGAGAAAGAACGTCGCCGCCGAGGTCAGCTCCTCCCCCTCCGCCAGGGCCAGACGCGGTCGCGCCAGGCCGATCAGGCACGACACACCGGAAATCACGGCCACCAGCGAATTGGCGACCACAGCCAACACCACCATAATAATTCTCTCCACAAATCATTCACAGTCTGAATCATTCAGGCAAAGATATACTCGTGGGCGTGACGCACGTCAAGACCGCGGTTCCCGCGACGATCGCCTTCCGCCTCGGCACGCTGGGCGCGATCGTGACCGATCGGTTCGCCGTGGCGATCGAGGAATTGGATCTCAAGCCGAAACACGTAGGCGTGCTGGTCGCTCTCGATCACGGCGTCGCCGCCTCACAACAGGATCTGGCGACCCGGCTGGGCGTCGCTCCCAGCCTGGTCGTCGCCCTGGCCGACCATCTCGAACGACTCGGTGCGGTCCGTCGCGATCGCGATCCGGACGACCGCCGGCGCCAGATCCTCACCCTCACCGACCACGGGCGCGCATTGCTCGCCGCGACCGAGGAGCGGGCGCGGCGGCTCGACCGCGAATTCACCGGGTCCTTGACGGCCGCACAGCGCACCGCACTGCAGTCGGCCCTGGCCGTCCTCGCCGCCGACGCGGGGCTACCGGGCGCGGGCGGAGTTCATTCGCCGGGTGAGCCCTAACCGCCGGCGACCAGGCAGGCATACCCGAGGTGGATGCCGGTGCCGACCGGAAGAACGAGCGTCGCCGCCGGCATCTGCGCCGGCTGGCCGGCCTGCACCGCACTGAGCGTGTGCTGCCCCGGAACCGCCGGAACCCACGTGATGAGCGCATACGCGCCGCCGGGCGGCGCCACGCCGATGGGAGCTCCGTTGTCGTAGAAGGTGACCGGCGCGACCGGATCGGTGACATTCGCCTGCAGCGTGTAACTGCATCCGCTGCCGTAATTGGTGGCGATGCCGAAGTTCATGTCGGGGGTGGCGCCGAGTCTGGTCACCGCGGCGTTCGCCGTCTGCGGGATCGCCACTGCGAACACCGCCGCGGCGCCGAGGATGCCGCCGGCCACTACGGTGGCGGCCCGACGGCGCACCCGCTGCCGCGGCGGCCCGCTGATCGTCGTCTCGTGCATGATGCCGTCCTCGTCGTAGGCGCCGCAGCGCGCACCGAGACCGTCTGTCGTGCGCGAACATCCCCGACGGCGCCGCACGGTCTGTCGGCACGATACCCCGTAGGCTCGGCCGCGCGGCCCGGTTCGCGGTGTCGATGTCGAGCGATCGGCGGGCCGCAGACGGCGCCCGCACGCGCAGGAGGACGATGGGGCTATGCACCGCACACCGCCGACTCGCGATATCGATGAAGCCAAGCTGGCGGTGACCCCGCCGGAAGAGCAGGCCGCCGGCGTCACGGCCGTCGCGGTCGCCCTCGACCGGGCCGTCGAGCAGATGGGCATCGTTCGCACGGCTCGCACCCTCACCCGGGTCAATCAGCGCCACGGCTTCGACTGCCCCGGCTGCGCATGGCCCGAACCCACCGGCCACCGCCGCCCGGCCGAATTCTGCGAGAACGGGGCCAAGGCCGTCGCCGAGGAGGCGACCGTGCGCACGGTCACGCCGGAGTTCTTCGCCACGCACTCGCTGGACGATCTCGCCGGCAAGACCGGGTACTGGCTGGGGCAGCAGGGACGCCTGACCCATCCGATGGTGTTGCGGCCCGGCGACACCCACTACTCGCCCATCGCGTGGGAGCAAGCCTATCGGCTGATCGCGGACACCCTGCGCGGCCTGGCCTCCCCGGACGAGGCCGTGTTCTACACCTCCGGGCGCACCGCCAACGAGACGGCCTTTCTCTATCAGCTGCTGGTCCGCAGCTTCGGCACGAACAATCTGCCCGACTGTTCGAACATGTGTCACGAATCCTCCGGCGCGGCGCTCACCCGGTCGATCGGCATCGGCAAGGGGTCGGTGTCGATCGACGATTTCGCCGCCGCGGATCTGATCATCGTGGCAGGACAGAATCCCGGCACCAACCATCCGCGCATGCTGTCGGCGCTGAGCACCGCGAAAGCGCACGGCGCCACGGTGATCGCGGTGAATCCGCTGCCGGAGACCGGACTGATCGGCTTCCGGGATCCGCAGACGGTGAAGGGTTTCACCTCCGGCGTCACCATCGCCGACGATTTCCTGCAGATCCGCCTCGGCGGCGATATGGCCCTGTTCCAGGGCCTGGCGAAACTGCTGTTCGACGCGGAGGATCGCGCACCCGGCACGGTGGTGGACCGGGTCTTCGTCGACGCGCACACCGCCGGATTCGCCGAATACGAAAAGCATATGCGCGCAGTCGATCTCGACGAGGTCGTCGAGGCGACGGGTCTGACCCGCGAACAGCTCGACCGCACGGCCGGGCTGCTGGCCCGCTCGAAGTCCACCATCATCTGCTGGGCGATGGGTCTGACACAGCAGCGCCACGGTGTCGCCACCATCGAGGAGGCGACGAATCTGCTGTTGCTGCGCGGCATGATCGGCAAACCGGGCGCGGGCGTCTGCCCGGTACGCGGGCATTCCAACGTGCAGGGCGACCGGACCATGGGCATCTGGGAGAAGATGCCCGAGAGCTTCCTCGACGCGTTGGATTCCGAATTCGGTATCACCGCCCCGCGCGAACACGGCTGGGACACGGTCGATTCCATCCGCGCCATGCGCGACGGGCGCGCCCGGGTGTTCATCGGCATGGGCGGCAACTTCGTCTCGGCGACGCCGGATACCGAGGTCACCGAGGCGGCTCTGCGCGCGTGCGAGCTGACCGTGCAGATTTCGACCAAACTCAACCGCAGCCACGTCGTGGACGGCCGTACCGCCCTGATTCTGCCGACCCTCGGCCGCACCGATCTCGATCTGCAGGACGGGACCAGACAGCAGGTGTCGGTGGAGGATTCGATGTCGATGGTGCATCTGTCCACGGGCCGGCTGCAGCCGGTGAGCGACGATCTGCGCAGCGAGGTCGCGATCGTCTGCGAGCTGGCCGCCGAGTTGTTCGGCCCCGATCACCCCGTGCCGTGGGAGCGGTTCCGGCGCGACTACGACCACATTCGCGACGCCATCGCCCGGGTGGTGCCCGGCTGTGCCGACTACAACCGGAAGGTGCGCGGCCGCAACGGTTTCCAGCTGCCACATCCGCCCCGCGACAACCGCGAGTTCCGCACCGCCTCCGGCAAGGCCAACTTCGCGGTCAACGACCTGCACTGGCCGCGGATCCCGCAGGGGCGGCTGTTGTTGCAGACGCTGCGCAGCCACGACCAGTACAACACCACGATCTACGGCCTCGACGACCGCTATCGGGGCATTCACAACGCCCGCCGCGTCGTGCTGGTGCATCCGGACGATATCGCCGAATTCGGTTTCGCCGACGGCGATCTCGTGGATCTGATCTCCGAATTCAGCGACGGCGTCGAGCGCCGGGTCACCGGTTTCCGGATCGTCGGCTACGCCACGCCGCGCGGCAACGCCGCGGCCTATTACCCCGAAACCAACCCGCTGGTCCCGCTCGACCACGTCGCCGAGCGCTCCAACACCCCGGTGTCCAAGGCGGTCGTGATCCGGCTGGAGCCGCACCGCCACATCACCGCGTGACCGCACGGCGGCACCGACCAGAACTGCGAGGCAGCTTGTGAGCAGAGTAACCGCGCGCAGACCCACCCGGCGCATCACACCCGCCGGCATCGTCTCCCGGCCCGATACGCTGGCCGTGGAGGAGCCGCTGGAACTGCGCGTCGACGGGACGGCGCTGACCGTCACCATGCGCACCCCCGGCCACGACATCGACCTGCTGCACGGATTCCTGTTCAGCGAGAACATCATCGAGTCGGCCGACGACATCGTATCGGCGAGGTACTGCGCGGGCACCGACGACGACGGCCGCAACACCTACAACGTGCTCGATATCCAATTGCGCCGCGCGGTCACCGTCCGGCCCCGCGGATTCGTGACCAACAGTTCGTGCGGGTTGTGCGGCACCACCGCGCTCGATCAGGTGCGCACGCGCAGCCGCTTCCGGCCGCCGGCCGACGCGCCGCGCGTCGATCCGACGCTGCTGGCCACCCTTCCCGGTGAGTTACGTTCGCGTCAGGCGGTTTTCGATGCCACCGGCGGACTGCACGCGGCCGGGCTGTTCACCCCCGACGGCACCGCACTGGTCGTACGCGAGGACATCGGCCGGCACAACGCGGTGGACAAGGTGGTCGGCTGGGCGCTGCGCGAAGGGCGCGTACCGGCTCACGACACACTGCTGATCGTCAGCGGCCGGGCCTCGTTCGAGCTCGTCCAGAAGGCCGTCATGGCGGGCATTCCGGTCCTCGGCGCGGTCTCGGCGCCCAGTTCGCTGGCCGTCGACCTGGCCGCCGACAACGGGCTCACGCTGGCCGGCTTCCTGCGCGGCGACACGATGAACATCTACAGCGGGGTCGACCGGCTCGAGACCGCGCCCGCGGCGGCCACCGGCACCTGAGCCGCGAACCGGCGACCGGATCGACGCAACCCTGCTACCCTGCCAACTAGAACACGTTTCAATTTCCTTGGGAGTTCACATGGCAGCGCAGCAGATCCGCGAAACGGCCGAACGCTACGTGCAGTTGGTGGCCACCGGTCCGACCTCGGAGATCCTGTCGCTCTACGCGCCCGACGCCGTCGTCGAGGATCCGATCGGCAGCGACCCGCGCCACGGTCACGAGGCCATCGGCCAGCTCTATCAGGCGCTGGAGTCGATGGAGCGCAAGACCGAGCTGCACGCCGCCCGGATCGTGGGCAATCACGCCGCCGTCTCGTTCACCCTCGTCGGCGAGGCCGGCGGCCACCGGATGACGCTCTCGGCGATCGACGCCATGGAATTCGACGAGCAGGGCCGGATCATGAGCATGCGGGCCTACTGGGGCCCCGACGACCTGATCAGCGAACAGATCTGAGTCCCGCGACCGCATCGCTGTCACGGTAGGCGTTCCACCTCTTGTTCATCCGTTTTGCCCGGCTTACCGTAAGGCGACAACCGGCGGACGGGAGGGCGCGCGATGCGGATTTCGGTACACGGCACGGGTGAGGGGGTCCGGGTGCGCATGCGCCTGGACGTCAATCGCCGCCGCTGGTTGATCACCAGAATCTCGTTGTGGCTGTTGGCGATCAACGGCGTCGTGGTCGGACTCTGGGCGCTACTGCTGCCGGAACCGTGGTTTCGCAGTTTCCCCGGCTTCGGGC
Organism: Nocardia sp. 852002-20019_SCH5090214; assembly: GCF_001665865.1. Classification (NCBI taxonomy): domain Bacteria; kingdom Bacillati; phylum Actinomycetota; class Actinomycetes; order Mycobacteriales; family Nocardiaceae; genus Nocardia; species Nocardia sp. 852002-20019_SCH5090214. The sequence continues at coordinate 31,213 of NZ_LZMK01000012.1, forward strand.
TGAACTGGGTGGGCATGGACGGCCCCTACAACCACCATCTGGCCACCGACGTCGGGGCATTCTTCCTCGGCTTCGGCGCGGTCAGCCTGGCGGCGCTGTACTACCGCGACAGTGTGGTGGCCCGGGTCGCCGGGATCGGCTGGCTGGTCTTCGGAATTCCCCACCTCATCTACCACGCCGCGCACAAGCCGGAACAGATGAGCGGCGGCAATTTCGCCCTCAGCCTGATCGCCGCCGTGCTGCTGCCGGCACTGGCCGCCGCCGTCGTCGTGGCGGCACCCCGGGAGCGCGCGCAACTGCGCGATCCGGCGCCGATGAATATCCGGTTCCCGCGCCGTCGTAGTAGGTGAAGCTACCGCCCAGCCGCCGCCGGGAAAGGCCCTCCGAACAGCAGTAACGGGCTCGCTCCCGTCGGCGATGAGCAAGCATCGGAGAAAAGGTTCAACGGCGAACCACGGAAGGTCAACGGCGATCTTCGGCAACGGGCGCGACGGGGCAACCGGTCGTCACCGCCTCCGACCAGCTCCACGCGCTACCGCCACAACTCGATACTTCTACTGCGAATCCGCGCCGGCATCGACGATGTCGGCGCGGGGAACCACCGCAAGCACCATCAGGGCGTTGAGGAATCCAGCCCGGTCCGCCGCATCCAGGCGGTCGAGCAGCGCTTCTTCCTTGGCCTGGATATCTGCCTGTGCCGCCTGCACCAGGGCCTGCCCCGCCTCGGTCACGGCCAGCAGGCGGGCCCGCCGGTCGGCCGGATCCGGATAGCGCTCGATCAGCCCGCGTTCCTGCAGATCGTCGAGGACGGCGATGATGCGGGTCTTGTCGGCGCCGATCTCCTCCGCGAGCACGCCCTGCCCTCGCGCCGGCCCCCGGCCCAGCGCCAGCAGCACCGAATACGCCCACATCGTCAGCCCGTGCGATTCGAGTACCGGCCGCTCGGCCGCCATCAGGGCGCGTCCGAGCGGCACGATCATCGCCGCCAGATCGGGTCGCTGCGCATCCGCCATGCCGAACAAGATACGTGCTCGCCGGTCCGCTTCCGCCGCGGTCCGGCCGACTTCGCCGGCGCCGCCGGGAGCTCGGGCGCCGGGATACGCAATTCCATTGGGCGAACGCCTATTTCGCGCCTACCGGCCACGACGGCGATCGGCCCAGCAGGCCGAGGATCCGAGCGAGCGGATCGGAGGGGTCGGTATTCGGCACCGCGGGCGCGAACGCCGAACCCGGCTGCAAGCGAAAGTCTCCGTCGGGCACCGCCTCGGCGATCCGCAGCGCGGGCTCCGCCAGTTCCGGATCCAGCTCGTAGGGCAGACCGATCGCCCGGGCCACATCCCACCCGTGTACGACGTAGTCGATGAGATGGAAGCCGATGGCCTGATCGCCCGCAGCGGTGAACCCGGGCCCGAATTCCGGAAGTGCGAAATCCCTTTCCAGCACACCGGTTTCGGAGAAGGCCGCCGTCACATCGGCCGCCGCCTCGCGATACACCGCCACCGGATCCGCCGGCGGATCCAGCTGCCAGACGGCCGGATCGCCACCGTGGCCACGCGCGGCGGCCGCGAAGCCGCGGTGCTGCGCGGCCATATGGGTGAGCAGTTGGGTCAGATCCCATTCGCCACAGGGTGTGGGCCGGTGCAGATCGCCACGGGCCACCTTCGACACGATCGTCACGCTGTAGTCGACCGCCTTGCGATCGAGTTCGGAAATACTAGTCATGAACTTATCGTATGCTGGCGCTGATCATATGTCTACGCTTATGACTTCCTGACTCACCGCGACTACGCTCGGGATTGATGAGACCGGCATCACATTTCTGCCCCGTCACATCGACGGACGGCGTCTCGTCCAAGGGGTGAACCGTCTTCCGAAGGGAGAATCATGAGTGCCACCCGCATCCCCCCGGTGCCGCCGCAGCAGGCGGGCCCACTGACCCGGTTCATGTACCGCGTCGGCAAGCGCAGGTTCGGCGAGGTGCCCGAGCCGATGGCCGTGCTCGCCAATCATCCGAAAATGCTCACGGCGTACGCGGCCCACGAGTCTTTGGTCGGCCGCGCCACCTCCGTCGTCCCCGACGATGTTCTCGAGATCGCGGTCTACCGGGTGGCCTGGACGATCGGCTGTTCCTGGTGCGTCGATTTCGGCACGATGCTCATGCGGCTGAGCCACCTCGATATCGACAAACTGAAGCAGATCGCGGACTACCAGACCTCGGCGGCCTACAGCGCGGACGAGCGCGCCGCGATCGCCTACGCCGACGCCATGACCGCCACTCCCACCACGGTCACCGATGAGCAGATCGAGGACCTGCGGGCCCGCTTCGGCGACGCGGGCGTGGTGGAGTTGAGTTACCAGATCGCGCTGGAGAATTCCCGCGCCCGAACATATTCCGCGCTCGGCATCACCGCGCAGGGCTTCAGCACCGATTCCTGTCGAGTGCCCTGGGCGCAGGACTGAGCGAGAAGCGATTCCGGATCGCGGGCACGAAAAAGGGGCGGGAGGTTCAGACCTCCCGCCCCTTTCGCAGCTTTCGGAAATGCTCCGGCGGTCAGGCCGACTTCTCGCGGCGCTCGGCCGCCTGGCGCTTGCGCGGCACGATGGTCGGCAGCACGTTGTCGTTGACCGTCTCGGCGTTGATGACCACCTTGGCCACATCGTCGCGGCTGGGGATGTCATACATCACCGGCAGCAGCACTTCTTCCATGATGGCGCGCAGACCGCGAGCGCCGGTGCCGCGCAGGATGGCTTGATCGGCCACGGCCTCCAGCGCGTCCTTGGTGAACTCCAGGTCCACACCGTCCATCTCGAACAGCCGGACGTACTGCTTCACCAGAGCGTTCTTCGGCTCGGACAGGATGCGGACCAGCGAATCCTTGTCCAGGTTGGTCACCGAGGCGACCATCGGCAGGCGGCCGATGAATTCGGGGATAAGACCGAACTTGATCAGATCCTCCGGCATGACCTCGGCGAAGTGGTCCGCGGTGTCGATCTCGGCCTTGGACCGGACCTCGGCGCCGAAACCGATGCCGCGCTTGCCGACCCGGTCCTGCACGATCTTCTCCAGTCCGGCGAAGGCGCCGGCCACGATGAACAACACGTTCGTCGTGTCGATCTGGATGAACTCCTGATGCGGGTGCTTGCGCCCGCCCTGCGGCGGCACGCTCGCCTGGGTGCCCTCCAGGATCTTCAGCAGCGCCTGCTGCACGCCCTCACCGGAGACGTCACGGGTGATCGACGGGTTCTCGCTCTTGCGGGCGATCTTGTCGACTTCGTCGATGTAGATGATTCCGGTCTCGGCCCGCTTGACGTCGTAATCGGCGGCCTGGATCAGCTTGAGCAGAATGTTCTCGACGTCCTCGCCGACATAGCCGGCCTCGGTCAGCGCGGTGGCGTCCGCGATGGCGAAGGGGACGTTGAGCATCTTGGCCAGCGTCTGCGCGAGGTAGGTCTTACCGCAGCCGGTGGGGCCGAGCATGAGAATGTTCGACTTCATCAGCTCGACCGGCTCGCCGCGGCTGTCGCGGCCCTTGTCACCGGCCTGGATGCGCTTGTAGTGGTTGTAGACGGCCACCGCCAGCGTGCGCTTGGCCGAATCCTGGCCGATCACGTACTGCTCGAGGAATTCCCGGATCTCGGCCGGCTTGGGCAGCTCGTCGAGTTTGACCTCACTCGACTCCGCCAGCTCCTCTTCGATGATCTCGTTGCAGAGGTCGATGCACTCGTCGCAGATGTACACCCCTGGTCCCGCAATGAGCTTCTTGACCTGCTTCTGACTCTTTCCGCAGAACGAGCATTTCAGCAGATCGCCGCCATCACCGATGCGCGCCATCTCGTGGGTCCCTACTTCCTTGTCCGCGTGCAACCGTCTGTCCCGGATGCCGACAAGCCGCCTTCGAACAACGCTACCCGCCGTGCATCCGATCAGTGTCGCGCGTCGATCGGATTCTCGCACTTCGGCGTATGTCGTCCGGGTCGGTCGTTTGTGCCGACACCCCATGAGCCAAGGTCCCTAGACCGACCGTACCCGGTCGACGCGACGGAGGTCGACAACTCGAGGATGTTTCTCGCGGAGAGAGTGTCGGAAAGCTCACCCGACACGCTCGCCACGACCCATCCCGGCTGCCGATCCGGGCGGTGCCGACCTCGCTCCGCCGCCCGGACCAGCGTCCGCGGAGCCCGCTCGCGAGCTCCGCGGCGGGGTCACTTCTTCTGGGCGCTCAGCTTGCGGTAGTCGAACACCGTGTCGATGATCCCGTAGTCCTTGGCCTCGTCGGCGGTCAGGATCTTGTCGCGATCGGTGTCCTTGCGGATGGTGTCGGCATCCTTGCCGGTGTGGCGGGCCAGCGTGGTCTCCATCAACCGGCGCATGCGCTCGATCTCGGCGGCCTGGATCTCCAGATCGGAGACCTGGCCCTGGATGCCACCCTCCAGCGACGGCTGGTGGATCAGCACGCGGGCGTTGGGCAGGCAAGCCCGCTTACCCGGAGTGCCGGCCGCCAGCAGCACCGCCGCCGCCGAGGCCGCCTGGCCCAGGCAGACCGTCGCGACATCGGCACGCACGTACTGCATGGTGTCGTAGATGGCCATCAGCGAGGTGAAGGAACCACCGGGCGAGTTGATGTACATCGTGATGTCGCGGTCGGGATCCAGCGACTCCAGCACCAGCAGCTGCGCCATGATGTCGTTGGCCGAGGCGTCGTCCACCTGCACGCCGAGGAAGATGATGCGCTCCTCGAACAGCTTGTTGTAGGGGTTGGACTCCTTGACGCCGAAGCTCGAGTGCTCGATGAACGACGGCAGAATGTAGCGGGCCTGCGGGCTCGCCGGTGCGATACCGGACAGACCGGCACGCGGATCGATCAGGGTCATCTTCTTCTCCAAAGTCGATGGGGGATGAGCGGTTTCGCGCTCAGTTACCGGCGCCGTTCGCCTGCCGTGCATTGGTGATCACGTGGTCGATGAAGCCGTACTCCAGGGCCTGGGCCGCGGTGAACCAGCGGTCGCGGTCGGCGTCGGCGGTGACCTGCTCCACGGACTGGCCGGTGTGCAACGCCTGCAGCTCGTTCAGTTCCCGCTTGGTGTGGGCGAGCTGTTCGGCGTAGATCGAGATGTCGGCCGCGCTGCCGCCGATGCCGGCGGAGGGCTGGTGCATCATGATCCGGGTGTGCGGCAGCGCGTAACGCTTGCCCTTGGTGCCCGCGGTGAGCAGGAACTGGCCCATCGAGGCCGCCAGGCCGAACGAGATGGTCGCGATATCGCATTCGGCGAACTGCATGGTGTCGTAGATGGCCATACCCGCGGTGACCGACCCACCGGGCGAGTTGATGTAGAGCGAGATGTCGCGGTTCGGGTCCTCGGCCGTGAGCAGCAGGATCTGCGCGCACAGCTTGTTGGCGATGTCGTCGTCGACCTGGGTGCCCAGGAAGATGATGCGGTCGCGGAGCAAACGCTCGTACACCGAATCACTGAGGTTGAGCCCAGCAGTCGCGGATGTCATGACCGGCCCCGACTTCAAAGGTGCCACAGCCTGATTGATTGTCACGGATACCTGCCCTCTCTCGCCGGCACGATGCCTGCCGGCACAGCCTCTGTCCAATATGCGGTCTTCCGGGGCCCTTCGTGGTTACGCAAGCTACCGCCTCCGTCCCCGACGCTCGACCGCGGCCTGATTCGGTTGACACAAACCCTAACGAAACAAGGCGGCACCGAACTCCCGGTACCGCCTTGCTTCGCTTACAGCTGACTCATATGTCGCCGATGGCTACTCGGCGGCGTTCTCGGCGCCCTCGGAATCGGACACCGCCTCGGCGGGCTCACCGAACATCTCGGCGGTGTCGACCGCGTTGCCCTCGGTGTCGGTGACCTTGGCCTTGATCACCACGCCGGCCAGCGCCTTACCGCGGCGCACGTCGGCGAAGATCGCGCCGAGCTGCCCGGCCTGCTGGATCTGCTGGATGAACTGTTCCGGCGCCATGCCGTAGCGCTGCGACTGGAACAGGATCCGCTCGGTCAGCTCCTGCTGGCCGACCTCGGTGTTCTCGGCTTCGGCGACCGCGTCCAGCAGCAGCTGGGTCTTCACCGACTTCTCGGCGGCCTCCTTGGAGTCCTTGTCGAACTCCTCGCGGGTGCTGCCCTGGGCCTCGAGCGCCTCGGCGAACTTCGCCTCGTCGTGGTCGAAGCCGTGCACCGCGTCGTGCAGCACGGCGTCGACCTCGGCCTGCACCGCGGCCTCGGGCAGCGGCACCTCGGTCTTGTCCAGCAGCGCCTCGAGCACCTTGTCCCGGATCTCGCCGGCCTGCTGCACCTTCTTGCTCTGCTCGACCCGCTTGCGCAGGTCTTCCTTAAGCTCGTCGATGGTGTCGAATTCGCTTGCCATCTGGGCGAATTCGTCGTCGGCCTCGGGCAGCTCGCGCTCCTTGACCGAGTTCACCTTCACGGTGATGACGGCTTCCTTACCGGCGTGCTCGCCGGCCACCAGGGTGGAGGTGAAGTCCTTGGACTCCTCCGCCTTCAGGCCGACGAGGGTGTCGTCGAGGCCCTCGATCAGCTGGCCGGAGCCGACCTCGTGCGACAGCCCGGAGGTGGTCGCCTCGGAGACCTCTTCGCCGTCCACGGTGGCCGACAGGTCGATGGAGACGAAATCACCCTCCTGCACGGCGCGCTCGACGCTCTTCAGGGTGCCGAAGCGCTGGCGCAGCGACAGCAGCTGCTGCTCGATGTCCTCGTCGCCGATGCTCAGCGGATCGACGGTGACCTCGATGCTCTCGAAGTCGGGCAGCGCGATCTCGGGACGGACGTCGACCTCGGCGGTGAAGGCCAGTTCGTCGCCGTCCTCGATCTTGGTGATCTCGATTTCCGGCTGGCCGAGCACCTTCACCTCGGAGGCGGTGACGGCCTCGCTGTAGCGCGCCGGCAGCGCGTCGTTGACGACCTGCTCCAGGATGGCGCCGCGACCGAGACGGGCCTCGAGCAGCTTGGCCGGGGCCTTGCCCGGGCGGAAGCCGGGAATGCGAACCTGCTGCGCCAGCGCCCGGTACGCCTTGTCGAAGTCCGGCTTCAGCTCCTCGAAGGGCACCTCGACATTGATGCGGACCCGGGTCGGGCTCAGCTGCTCGACGGTGCTCTTCACGGACATGCTCCTTGTTCGTTGTTCACTGGTCTGTGTGGCCGCCGGACGGAGGTGTGATCCGCCGGCGACGATGTTCGGGTGCCGTGTGACGACGGCGTCGTTTCCCCCCGAAATCGCATCCCGATCAGGGTAGTCGACACCGGCCTGCACCCGACAATCGGCTATCCCACGTCCGGCGGGCGGGACTCAGCCGACCTTCACGGCATCGGTGACGAACACCAGGGTCTCGTTGGGCTTGACGCCCTGCCCGCCCTGGCCGTAGCCGAGGTCCGGCGGGATGATCAGCAGGCGGCGGCCGCCCTGTTTGATGCCGATCAGACCCTGGTCCCAGCCCGGGATGACCTCACCGGTGCCGAGGGTGAGCGGGAAGGTCTGGCCGCGATCGAAGGAACTGTCCAGCTTCTTCTTGTCCGACCAGGTGACCAGCGAATAGTTCATCTCCACCGGCCGGCCGCTCGCCGCCGCCGGGCCGGTGCCCTCGACGAGATCCTTAATGACCAGCTGCTTCGGCGGATCGCAGTTATCGGGAATGGTGATGGTCGGCGCCTGGCCGAAGCCGCCGGTGACGCCGATGTCGTCGGCGGTGCATTCGCGGCCGTGGCTCGCCGTCGGAGCCGCGGCGGCCGAGGTCGCGGCCGGGGCGTGGGTGCCGGGCGCGGTGGTCGACGGGCTCGCCGAGTTGTTGTCGTTGCCCCCGCAGGCGGTGAGGGCGACCGCGGCCACCGCGACGGCGGCCGAGCCGATGATCCTGGCCAAAGTCTGCATGCGCGGCACCCTAATCGGTGCGCACGGCGCTCTCGCGGTGGGCCCGGTAGCCTGGCCTCGAGTCTCCATCCGATGCGGTTACCGAACACCCCAGTGTGAGGAGCACGATCGTGACCGACTTGGCGAGTTCGGAAGGACGGGTCCCGGCCACCGATCCGACCGGAGCCGATACGGCGGCCGACAATATCGGCGGCAGCGGTGGCGCCACGATCGCGCCCGAACCGTATCGGCTGGCCGAGGTTCCCGGCCCGCTGTCACCGGACGAACTCGCCGATCTGGACGCGTGGTGGCGCGCGGCGAACTATCTCGCGGTGGGCCAGATCTATCTGACGGACAATCCCCTGCTGCGCACCCCGCTGACGGCCGAGCACATCAAACCGCGGCTGCTGGGGCACTTCGGAACCGTGCCGGGACTGAATCTGGTGTGGGCACATGCCAATCGGGCGATCCGGGCCCGCGATCTGGACGCGGTCTTCGTCGCCGGACCCGGCCACGGCGGCCCCGGACCCAACGCGTGTGCCTGGCTGGAAGGCACGTATTCCGAGCTGTACAGCAATATTTCGCGCGACGCGACAGGAATGGGCGCGCTGTTCGCGCAGTTCTCCTATCCCGGCGGCGTACCCAGCCACTGCGCGCCGGAGACGCCGGGCTCCTTCCACGAGGGCGGCGAACTCGGCTACTCCCTGTTGCACGCCTACGGCGCCGCGCTCGATCACCCCGACCTGACCGTGTTCTGCGTGGTCGGCGACGGCGAGGCCGAAACCGGGCCGCTGGCGACCAGCTGGCACGCGAACAAATTCCTGAATCCGGCGCGCGACGGCGCGGTACTGCCGATTCTGGCGCTCAACGAATACAAGATCGCGAATCCGACCCTGCTGGCCCGCATTCCGGAAGCCGAACTGCTCTCGCTGCTGCACGGTTACGGCTACGACCCGATCATCGTCGCCGGGCACGACCCGGCGACCGTTCACCAGGCGATGGCCGCGGCGCTGGATCGCAGCCTGGACCGCATCGCCGAATTCCAGCGCGCCGCGCGCGAGAGCGCCGACGGCACGCGTCCCCGCTGGCCGATGATCGTGCTGCGCACGCCGAAGGGCTGGACGTGCCCGCCGGTGGTCGACGGCGACCGCGTCGAGGGCACCTTCCGCGCCCATCAGGTCCCGCTCCCGGCCGCGCGTACCGACGACGATCACCGCCGCGTGCTCGGGCAGTGGCTGCAGTCGTATCGCCCCGCGGAACTCTTCGACGAGGACGGCCGGCCGTATCCACAGTTGCTGCGCCAGGTTCCCCCGGGGCCGCGGCGGATGAGTGCCAATCCGGTGGCCAACGGCGGCGCCACGATGCAGGATCTGCGACTACCCGACTGGCGCCGCTACGGCGTCGAGGTTCCCGCGCCGGGCGCCACCTCGCACGAGGCCACCCAGGTGCTGGGCACCTGGCTGCGCGACATCACCGACGCCAATCGCGACAATTTCCTGATCTTCGCACCCGACGAATTGGCCAGTAACCGGCTTCAGGACGTGCTCACCGTGACCGGCCGCAATTGGCAGGCCGAGATCGGCGAATTCGACGTGAAATTGGACCGCCGCGGCCGCGTGATCGAGGTGCTCTCGGAACATATGTGCCAGGGCCTGCTGGAGGGATATCTGCTCACCGGACGGCACGGCGTCTTCACCTGTTACGAGGCGTTCATCCACATCGTCGACGCGATGTTCAACCAGCACGCGAAATGGCTGGACGCCAGTGGCGCGGTGCCGTGGCGCCGGCCCATTCCGAGCCTCAATTATCTGCTGACCTCTCATGTGTGGCGGCAGGATCACAACGGATTCACCCATCAGGACCCCGGTTTCCTCGATGTGGTGATGAACAAGCAGCCGTCGATCGTGCGCGTCTATCTGCCGCCGGACGCCAATACGCTGCTGTCGACCTACGACCATTGCCTGCGCTCCCGCCATTACGTGAACGTGGTGGTGGCCGGCAAACAGCCGCAGGCGGATTGGCTGTCGATCGAAGAGGCGAGGCTGCATTGTGCCCGCGGCGCCGGAATCTGGGAATGGGCCGGCCACAACGACGAGTCGGGCACGACACCCGATGTGGTGCTCGCCTGCGCCGGTGACGTACCTACTCTGGAGACGCTGGCGGCCGCCGCCATTCTGCGAGAACGGCTGCCGCAGTTGCGCATTCGCGTGGTGAACGTGGTCGATCTGATGCGGCTGCTGCCGGCGGACGAACATCCGCACGGCCTGCCCGATCGCGAATTCGACACCCTGTTCACCCGGGATCGGCCGATCATCTTCGCCTTCCACGGCTATCCCTGGCTGATCCACCGGCTCACCTATCGGCGCACCAACCACTCCGAGTTGCACGTGCGCGGATACAAGGAGAAGGGCACCACCACGACTCCGTTCGACATGGTGATGCTCAACGACCTCGACCGCTATCACCTGGTGATGGACGTGATCGACCGGGTTCCGGGGCTGGGCACCCAGGCGGCCGGCCTGCGCCAGGAAATGGCCGACGCCCGGTTGGCCGCGCGCATCTGGACGCGCGAACACGGCGCCGATATTCCGGAGGTGGCCGACTGGCGCTGGCCGTACGGCCGATAACCCTCGTCGTACCCGTCGAACAGCGCGGGCGGCCGTTCGGAGTTAGGCTCCGCATGTGCCCGCCGGGACGGGGGTGCGAACGAGGAACGGAAATACCGCATGGAACTGCGCTCTACCCCCGCGGTGGTCCCCGCCGTGCCGCCTGTCGATCCGACGCCCGCGGGCACGGCATCGTTCACCTTGCATTTCACGGGTTATCTCTATGCCGTCGGATTGCGCGACGCCTTCGCCGATCTGATCGCACGCCACGAACAGTTGCGAACGGTATATCCGATGCCCGGCTCGAGTGCCGCGCCCCGGGTTTTGTCCGCGACCACCGCGGTGTTGCCGCGACTGGTGCCGACGCCGGTGCCCGCCGCCGAATTATCGGCGGCGATCACCGAATTCGTGGAGACGGAAACGGCGGCGCCACTGTCGGTTCCGGTGCGGGCGAGAACTTTCCGGCCGCTCGGCGACGCCGAGGAGATTCCGCAACATCTGCTGGTGGTGATTCTGCGGCGGGCCGCGGTCGACCGCGTATCGCCGGCCCGGCTGGCACGCGATCTCATGACCGCCTACGCCGCCCGCCGCCGCAATCTCATCCCGGCCTGGGACACGGGGCGCCCCACGCATCGGCTGACCGTCCACGAACTCCAGGGCGTACGGCTCATCGAAGCCGGCGGCGAGCGGTTCGCGGACACCTACCGCTGAACCTCAGCCGGCGGCGAGTACCTCGGTGAGCCGGTCCAGAAACGGCCGCTGACCGGCGACGATCTTCTCGCGAGCGAGTTCCGGTTCGAGCCACTCGACCCGATCGATCTCCGGGAACCTCTGCATCCGACCGGATCTCGGCGGCCACTGCATCTCGAAGGTGCCGGGGACCACCTGCTCCGGATCCAGGTCACCGGCCACGGCCCACACGGTGACCTGCTTGCGGGAACGACCGCTGCCGTACTGCGACTCCCCCAGCGCGATCCACTCGCCCTCGGGCACGGGCAGGCCCAGTTCCTCCGTGAACTCCCGCGCCGCGGCGGTCCGGGCATCCTCGGAATCCGGCTCGTACTCCCCCTTCGGCACCGACCAGGCGCCGGCATCCTTGCGTGCCCAGTACGGACCACCCATGTGCCCGAGCAGGACCTGCAGCCGCGGAGCCTGCCGGAACAGCAGAACGCCCGCACTGTATTTCGACGCCGTGGCCATGGTCGCAGTCTGCCGTACCGGACGGGGGTCGTGGCGATACAGGGCCGCCACCGCCGCCCTGTACCGCCCGGATTACCGGGTCGGCGCCGTCAGGTCGTACACCTTGGTGCCGCCGACATCGGTGGCCGCGTAGGTACTCTCCACCCACTGGGCGATCCGGCTCGCCTCCGACGTCGCACCCGATCCCGGGCCGCGGCGCTCGGAACCGACGAAGTAGTGGATCCGTCCCTGTGCGACATCGGCACGGAATCGATCGAGGGTCGGGGACGGATCGCCGCCACCGAAGCCGCCGATCGGCATGACCGCGTAACCCGAATCGAGCTGCAACTCCGCGGCACCCATCGAGCTGATGGCCGCGGCCGCCCACGTGTACCCGGCGCCGTTGTTCTTCAGCAGATCGATCAGCTGCTGATTCGTCCGCTGCCCTATACCCGGACCGGCCGGACGGTCGGCGGCACCGCGTTCCGTGGCACCGGGTCCGGCGGCCGCCGGGTCGCCCGGTCGCGACATCCGGCCCGGTTGTGCGGGAGATCGGTTGGCGCCGGCCGAATCCGAGCCGTCGTCCGCCGGCCCGCCGCTGGGCCCCGCCGGGGCACATCCGCTCGGCCCAGCGGGACCGCACGCGCCGGCCGGCCCGCCCGGTCCGAAACCGAATCCGAAGCCACCGCTGGTCTTCGGTCCGGCGAGGACGATGCCGCCGTTGTGGGCGGAGGCGATGGTCTGGGTCGAATAGGCCACCGGTGCGGCGATCGCGACGAGCACCGCGAGAACGGCCGTCCAGGCCGCCGTCCGGCGCGGCTGCGGTATCACCAGCGCGACGGTCGCGACCGCGCCCGCGACGCCGACGATCCACCGCAACCACGGCACGAAATCCGAAGTGCGATCGAGCACGATCATCGCTGTGACCGTGGTCAGCGCGGTGGCCGCGGCCAGCACGACGCGGACGCCGAGCCGATCACGCTGCCGCCACAGCACCACCGCCCCGATCGCGGACGCGCCGGCGACACCGGGTGCCAGGGCGACGGTGTAGTACTGGTGGAAGATTCCCTTCATGAAGCTGAACACCAGGGCGGTGACCAGCGCCCAGCCGCCCCACAGCAGCAGTGCGGCGCGCCGGGTATCGGTGCGGGACGCCTTGCCGCACAGCACGACAGCCGCGACGCACAGGATCAGCGCCGCCGGAATCAACCAGGCGATCTGACCGCCGACCGTCTCGCTGAACAGTCGCGTGATCCCGGCCTCCGAACCGAACGACGGTCCGTGGCCGCGGCCGCCGGGTCCGGGCGGACCGCCGAACCCACCGCCGGAATCAACCCCGAGTCGCTGCAGCCCGTTGTAGCCGAGGGTCAGCTCGATGATCGAATTGTGTTTCGAACCACCGAAGTACGGCCGTGAATCGGCCGGCCACAACTGCGCGACCAGCACCCACCAGCCGGCGCCGACCACCACCGCGGCTCCGGCGGCCAGCAACTGCAGCAAGCGCTTACCCAGCCGGGGCGGCCCGGCGAACAGATAGGTCAGCGCCAGCGCGGGCACGACCAGCAGCACCTGCAACTGCTTGGCCAGGAATCCGAGTCCGACGAAGCCGCCGCACAGCAGCAGCCAGCGCCACCGGCCGTCCTCCAGGGCACGCGTCATCGCCCATACGGCGGCGATCATCAGCAGAACCAGCAGCGCGTCCGGGTTGTTGTAGCGGAACATCAGCGTGGCCACCGGCGTCACCGCCAGCGCGAGCCCGCCGAGCAACCCGGCGCCGGGGCCGAAGGTCCGGCGTAGCGTCGACCAGAGCAGGGCGACCGCGGCGACCGCGATCAGCACCTGCGGGATCAGCATGCTCCAGCTGTTCATCCCGAAGAGTCGGGCCGAGATCTCCATCGGCCACAGCGACGCCGGCGTCTTGTCGACGGTGATCGAATTGCCCCAGTCCGAGGAACCGAAGAAGAACGCCTTCCACGATTTCGCCCCGGACTGCACCGCGGCGGCATAGAAGGAATTGGCCCAGCCGTTCGCGCTCAGATTCCACAGATAGGCGATCGCGGTGCCGCCCAGCAGCGCGGCGAGTCCCAGATACTCCCACGGCAGGCTCCGGGTCCCGCCCCGGCCGGGCGTCGCCACCCCGTCCGCGGGGCGGCCGGGCGCGATAGCAGTTTCGGTCATGGCTGCCATGATGGTCGGCCGTGCCCCCGCTGTGCTGGGACGCCGCTGGGAGAAACCTGTGAACCCGCCCCGTGACATCCCCCGCCGCCCGGTCATCCACACCGGTTGTCGAGGAGAGAACCGTCACCCTCGCGCGATGGGGGAGAAACGGCCCCGACGGGATAGTCTTAACCGGGAGTATCGGTTATTCGTACTCCCTCCGTCGTGGATGTCTACTCTTCGCGTCGGCCACCCAGCGGTCAGCCTTCGTGCGGGCCACGAAGCTCAGCGTCGCTGCAACCGCGGCTCCGCTGCCAACCCAGCGCCGCTGCGGTTCACCTCTGCTGCTCGAAAGGCACCACGACTACTCATGACGACTCGTTCATCGACGCCTGCCGCCACCTTCGACACTCTCGGCGTCGGCGCGCCCCTGTTGCGCGCGCTGGCCGCGCAGGGTTTCAGCGCACCGTTGCCGATTCAGGCCGCTACGCTTCCGGACACGCTGGCCGGCCGCGATGTGCTCGCTCGCGGGCGTACCGGCAGCGGTAAGACCCTCGCCTTCTCGATTCCCATGGTCGACCGGCTGCACCGGCTCGGTCACCGGCGCCTCCCGGGCCGCCCCGCGGGTCTGGTGCTGGCGCCCACCCGCGAGCTCGCCACTCAGATCGCGGCGACTCTCGAACCGCTGACCGATGCGTGCGAGTTGCGGGTGGTGACGGTGTTCGGTGGCGTGCCGCAGGCCCGGCAGGTCCGCGAATTGCGTTCGGGCGCGGATATCGTCGTCGCCTGCCCGGGCCGCCTGGAGGATCTGATCAAACAGGGCCTGGTCGCCCTGGACGAGGTGCGGATCACCGTGTTGGACGAGGCCGACCACATGGCCGATCTCGGCTTCCTGCCCGGTGTCACCCGAATCCTCGCCGCGACCCCGGCCGACGGTCAGCGGATGCTGTTCTCCGCCACCCTGGACAACGGGGTGAACAAGCTGGTGCAGCGCTTTCTGCGAAACCCGTTGTCGCACACCGTCGACGAGGCCCACTCCCCGGTGCCCGCGATGACCCACCACGTCTTCGAGATCGGCGACAGCGAGGCCAAGCGCGAACTGGTCCACACCCTTGCCTCCGGAACCGGGCGGCGAATTCTGTTCATGCGCACCAAACATCACGCGCGACGGCTGGCCAAGCAGCTCACCACCGCCGGAATTCCGGCCGCCGATCTGCACGGCAATCTGTCGCAGGTCGCACGCGACCGCAATCTGGCGGCCTTCGCCGACGGCACCACACGCGTGCTGGTCGCGACCGATATCGCCGCCCGCGGCGTCCACGTCGACGACGTCGAACTCGTCGTGCACGTCGATCCGCCCGCCGAGCACAAGGCCTACCTGCACCGCTCCGGGCGCACCGCCCGCGCCGGCAGCAGCGGCGACGTGGTGACGATCATGCTGCCGGAACAGCGCAAGGACGTCGCGGTCCTGCTGCGCAAGGCCGGACTCGACGTCCGCCCGCAACAGGTGCGTCCGGATTCCGCTCAGGTCACCGCACTGGTCGGCACGGTCGCCGCGCCGGTGGCTCCCACCGCCTCGAAACCCGGACGCGCCGAACAGAATTCACGCCGTCCCGCCTCGGGCGCCGACAGCCCGTCTCGCAGGCCGAGGCGGAGCCGCGGCCCGGCGGCGCGGAGCGAACGCCGCGAATCCGCGAACCACAGCGCCGCGACGGTATCCGCGGGCCGCACGGCAGCCGGACGCCACCGATCCGGGCACGACGGCGACCGAATGACGACGGCCACCACGGATACCGCGGCCGGTGGCCGAACCACGGCAGCGCGAAACCGGCGCACCACCGCCGGCGAGCGCCCGGCCGCATCGGACACCGGACGCGCGGGCGCGCGCACGGGTCGCGGACACCGGGGCACCGCCGACGTGCCCGCCCGCACAGGTGGCAAACCCGCGCGCGAACGCACGGCGGCGGCCCCCGGCCGGACCGAGCGCGGCTCGTCCGCCCGCTCGACCGGCGGAACGAAACATGTTCAGGCGCATGCTCGTTCGGCCGGATCACCGCGGCCGGCGCGCGGCAACCGATAGGGAACTTCCACCGACCGGCGGTCCCGGCAGGCGAGCGCTCACCCATCCGGGTGAACGTCGCGGCCGGGACGCCGCCGGCGGGTTCGGTGATCCTCGACCGGCTATCCGGTCAGTTTCAATCCCACGACGCTCGCAACGATCAACAGCAGCAGAGCGATCTTCACCAGCGACGCTTGTTCGGCCCCGGTGACCATCGCGTACAGCACGGTGAGCGCGGCCCCGATGGCTACCCACACCGCGTAGGAGGTGCCCACGGGCAAGGTGCGCATCGCATAGGCGAGACCCGACATCGAGGCCACCAGCGCGGCCGCGAAGACGACCGACGGCACGATGCGGGTGAAGCCGTGTGATTTCCCCAGCGCGGTGGCCCAGACGGCCTCGAAGACTCCGGACAGCACCAATACGATCCAGGCCATAGCCGGTCATTCCCTTCGGAAATACCGTCTTGTCGGGGTCCGAGTACGGTTGCGATCGTCCGGTCGGCCGCAGAACGCGGCCTCACAATTCCAGCGCCCACGATCGGGCGAAAATTCCCGGTCGTCCGTGGTCGGGATGACAGGATTTGAACCTGCGACCCTCCGCTCCCAAAGCGGATGCGCTACCAAGCTGCGCTACATCCCGTTTCCGTCCAGCGGCTCCGCTGGCGCCTCCCGATGGACGGGATCCGGCGGCCGGGGATTGCCGACAATCCCCTCATCGGAGCGGGTGACGGGAATCGAACCCGCACCATCAGCTTGGAAGGCTGAGGTTCTACCATTGAACTACACCCGCAGGCATACGACACCAATGGGATCGCCACGATGTCGTCTGCGTGTAGGACTGTACCGAACTTCACTTCCGGAATGCCAATCGCACACCCGGTTTTCGCACGGCGCGTCCGCCGGACTGCGCACCGGCGCTCCCGACTCCCTCCGCAGCCGGCCCACAGCGACTGCACAGCAACCGCGTCGGCCTGTCGAGGTGGCGCCTTCCGAGCGGTTCACGGCACGACCGCCGTCACCGCCGAAGGCAAGGTCGCCACCGGCGGTCGGGCGCACCCATCCGCCGCCGCCTGTTCCCACACCTGGGCACAACCCGGTGCCGCAGCGACCCCCACGCGCAGGCGGAGCATCGAACGTTCACTCCACGACCGAACCTCGCCAGCTCGCTGTGATACTCGTCACCAGCGACTCGCCGCCGCCGCTCGATCCGGTGCGATGTCGAGCCCTCTGGCCTGCGATAAGAACGATTCGCGAAGACGCGCCCACCCGCGGGTGAACGTCGGCGCCAACACACCGGGCGCGACACGCTGGGGCAAGGTGTAACGCCGCAGGCCCGGCGTCGATCACACTGCCGATCGCCATTCGCGACGTATCGGAACAGGTTGTAAAACAGCGTTTTTCGGTGCCGAGTGGCTTGCTAGGATCCTTTTTGCCGGACGGGGGTATCTGGAAAGGGGGCGGTGAGCGTGCGCCGAAGGTGTACTCGACCGCGAAGCAGTGAGCGCGTTCCGGAGGGCGTGACCGGCCGGAGCGCCGGCGTCGACGACGTCTGCGCGAGGTGATCGGCGATGCCTGCCGAACTCGACACGCAGACCGCCGCCATCGTGGCGGCGACGACACGGGACTGGGTTCGTGCCGTCTATCCCGGCAGCGGGCTGACAGTCGGTCCGGAACACCTCGAGCAGGTGTTCGCGGCCATCGTCGACGAATTGTTGAATCTTGCACAGTCCGAACCGTTTCCGGTATCCGCCGCCCGCGCGATCGGGCGACGGCTGGCCGAGGCGCCCCTCGACCGCACCCGCATGCTCGCTCCTGCCACCAGAGCGCTGCTGGGCTTCGCGCCGGGTGATTCCGGCTCCCTGGTGGCGACCCGGTGGCCGTTCGTGGCCAGCCATGCCATCGACAGCTATGCCGAGGCCCTGCAGCAGCGCGCCCTGGCCCAGCAGGAGCGGAATCTGACGGCGGCGGTTTCGGTGCGAGTGCAGGAGATCGCCGCGCTGCAGGACCGGCTGCGGCACGAGGCGACGCACGACGCGCTCACCGACCTCGCCAACCGCTCCCTGCTGCAGGAGCGGGTGCGGCTGATGGCCACCGACCACACCCGCGGTGTCGGCTTGCTGCTGATCGATCTGGACGATTTCAAGCAGATCAACGACGGCTACGGCCATTCCGTCGGCGACGAGGTGCTGGTCGAGATCTCGCGGCGGCTGCGGGCGGCCTGCCCGGACGAAACGGTCGTATGCCGCTACGGCGGCGACGAATTCGTCATCGCCCTGCCCGCCCGCCGCAATACGCTCGCCGAGGTGGCGATGCGCGTGCTGACCGCCCTGCACGATCCGGTGCCGACCGATGCCGGGCCGGTGCCGGTGTCGGCGAGCGTCGGCACGGCGTTCTCCCCGCCCGGACGTCCGTGCGACTTCTCCGATCTGCTGCGCAGCGCGGACCGGGCGATGTACTCGGCCAAGACGGCCGGCAAGCGGCAGTTCGCACTGTCCGAACTGAGCGATTCCGACGGCGAGCCGGGCGGTTACGGCGCCGCCCGACTCGACTACGACGCGGCCGTCGCAGGCTGAGAGCAAGCCTCGGGCAAACCGTCGACGCGTACCCTGGTCGATGTGTGGCTCCTGCTGATTCTTCTGGTCGTCGTGCTGATCGCGTTCGTCGCGATGGCGGTCGCGGGGCGTTCGAACCAACGCACCCGGGAGAACAACCAACTCGCCGACGCGAAGGCCGACGCCCGCCGGTTGACCGAACGCCTCGGCGGCCAGGTCTACAACCTCACGGGGACCGATCAGGCCTCCAAGCAGGCGCTCGCGGATGCGGGTGAACGGCTCAACGCCGCCGGCTCGCAGATCGATCAGGCCACCACCGTCACCCAGGCGCGGCTGGCCAAGGAAACCGCGATCGAGGGCCTGTACTACGTGCGCGCGGCGCGGACCGCGATGAATCTCGACCCCGGCCCACCGGTCCCCGAACTGGACGGGCAGCGGTCCGCCGGACGCGTCACCGAGGACCGCACCGTCGACTTCGACGGCCGCCGCATCGAGGCATCGCCCACACCCTCCCCGCAAACTCCGAACTACTACCCGGGCGGCCGGGTCGCCGGTCGTCCGGTGCCGGCCGGCTGGTACTCCGAGCCGTGGTGGAAGACCGCACTGGTGGCCGGTGCCTGGGGCGTGGGCTCGGTGCTGCTGTTCGACGCGCTGTTCGGCGGCATGCACGGCGTCGGTTACGGCGCGGCCGGCTTCGAAAACGGTTACGGCGCAGGGTATGACGCCGGATTCGACGCGGGGCAGGACGCCGGTCAGGATCCCGGGCAAGGCTTCGACGGCGGTGACCAGGGCGGATACGACACCGCCGGATACGACGGCGGCGGCTACGACCAGGGCGGCGGGTACGACGGCGACGGCTTCGATGGGGGCGGCTTCTTCGACGGCGGGGGTGGCTTCGACGGGGGCGACTTCGGCGGATTCGACGGAGGTTTTTAGCTTTCCGGTAACCGGAAGTTGCGCCTCCGTTTACGTTGTGTTATCGATCTTCAGTGTTGATCGACCACGAGGCGAGGGTAGTTCCCTCGTCGTCGTTATCCGGGGGTGGGAAAAAGCCCCGACTACGGGCCGCTGCCGCATTCGCCGCCGCTGTGGCCCTGCTCACCATCGCCCAGGTGTGGGCATCCGACCACGGCGCCCTCGGGCCCTTTCGTAGTCTCCTCGCCGATTACGCGGCCGATCCGCAGTCGGCGTTCGTCTCCTGGGCGGGGCTGGGCCTGGCCTGTGTCGGTGTGCCCGCGCGCATCCGGGTCGTCAGCCTCGCCTCGGCGGCGGTGCTGGACCTGCTGGTACTCGGCGTGCAGGCGCTGTGCGGCTGGCACCTTTCCATCGGAACCGGACCCACGCTCGTCTTGACCGCGCTGGCACTGACCGTCGCCCGGTGGCACGGCCGGCCACGGCGGATCGCCCTGCGCGCCATCGCCTTCGGCGTGTTGCTGATCATGGCCTCGAAGCTCGCCGATACCTGGCTGCTGGTGAGCATTTCCGCCGGTCCCCGCGTACTGGATCAGTACGTGCAGTATGCCGATCGGGCACTGGGAGATCCGGCGTGGGCGGTGGGCAGCATGCTCGACGCCGCGGGCCCGATTCCGTCGAATGTATTGCACGCGGTGTACATCCAATTGCCGGCGGCGGCCGTGGTGGTCGCGGTCTGGCAGCTGCGCCACGTGACGACGAAGCCGTGGCCGCGGCACAACCTGCTGCTCACATTCCTGGCACTGGGCATCGTCGGGCCGCTCGTCTATGTACTGTTTCCCGTGGTCGGCCCGGTCTTCGCCTACGGTCCACTGGGCCACGGCCTGCAGATCGGCGACTGGCCGCATACGGTGCCGACGATATCCGGCACCCCGGCGCCGATGCTCTTCGATTCCGGCACCGCTCGCAACTGCATGCCGTCGATGCACACCGCTTGGGCCACAGCGCTGTTCGTTCATTCCCGCTCTGGGCCGCGGTGGCTGCGCTGGGGCGGGGCGGTGTGGCTGGTGTGCACGCTGCTGGCGACGCTGGGCTTCGGCTACCACTACGGCTGCGATCTCGTGGCGGGGGCGGTCCTGTGCCTGACCGTGGAATCCGCACTGCGCGAACCCGAACGCGGCTGGGACGGCCACCGGATCCGGATGGTGACGCTCGGCGCCGGGGTTTTCGCGGGGCTGCTGCTGTCCTATCGTTTCCTCGCGGAGATCATGGCCGCCCACCCGCTGCCGTCCGGACTCGCCGTCCTGGCCGCGCTGGCCGCCGTGATCTCTCTCTTCTACACGACGTGGTTCGCCGCGCCCGAGCGCCGAACGGCGAACATCGAAAGGTCGGTCTCAGCTTCATGATCACGGTGCGGACGGAGCGGCGCCAGCTGCTCCGCCACCAGCATTCGGACGACACGAGATATTTCCCCCGCATTCCGATCGTGATCGGAATTCTGCTCTCGGTGTCGGCCGCCCTGCTCATCTCGGCGCTGCACGGTTTCCTCGATCTGCAGGTCTATCGGGTCGACACCCTGGCCTGGTTGCACCGCGGCGCACTGTACGGTCCGCCGCTCCCGGTGGCCGGCCATACCGATCTGCCGTTCACCTATCCCCCGTCGGCGGCGGTACTGATGGCGCCACTGGCCGTGATGCCGCTCTGGCTGGCGGAGATCGCGGTGACGGCCAGTTCGCTGGCCTGTCTGTCGGTGACCGTCTGGCTCGTGCTCTCCCGGATCCGGCCCGATCTCAGCCCCCGGTCGAAAGCAACCCTGACCACTCCCGTCGTCATCGCGATGGCGGCACTCGAACCGGTGCACACGACGCTGTGGTTCGGGCAGATCAACATCATCCTGATGGCCGCGGTGGCGCTGGACTGCCTGACCGTGAAACCCCGCTGGCCCCGAGGAGTGCTGATCGGCATCGCGGCCGTCACGAAACTGACTCCGGCGGCCTTCGTGCTGTATCTGCTGATCCGCCGGGACTGGAAGGCGGCGGGAACGGCGGTGGCGACCGCCGCGGGAGTGGTGCTCGCCGGATTCGTGCTGTTCCCGCGGACGTCCACGCAGTACTGGCTGCACGCGATCGTCGAAACCGGGCGCATCGGCGCGCCCTACTACGCCGGTAACCAGTCCCTCAAGGGCATGATCTATCGACTCGGCCTGCCCGAATCCGCGGCCGTGGCGGTTTGGCTCGGACTCGGGCTCGCCGTCGTCGCCGCCGGCGCGGTCGCGATGCACCTGCTCCTGCGCGCCGAGCGCACCGCCGACACCGGCCCGCTCGCATCCGGGAATGCCCCCGCGATCACGAAATTCTCGGTCGCGGCCCTGCTGCTGAATGCCGCAGTGCTGCTACTGGTTTCGCCGGTCTCGTGGACCCATCACTGGGTCTGGGTGGCGCCCGCACTGGTGACCGCCGCCCTGTGGTCCGCGAGCAGATCCGCGGTGGCGGTGGCCGGCGCGATCGCCGCCGTCACCGCCCCGTTCCTGATCGGACAGGTGCTGGTGCCGGGCGGCGGGGACCGGGAGCTCGACTGGAATTGGTGGCAGCACCTGCTGGGCAATACCTACGTCCTCGTCGCCGTCGCGCTGCTCGGACTCGCGCTCACGCGTCTGCTCCGGCGCCGCGCCCCGGCGATACCGGCTGCTCAGTCCGGCTGACAGGTGGGGCACCAGAACAGGTTTCGCCCCTCGAGCACGGCATGGGCGACGGTGGTTCCACAGATCCGGCAGGGCTCTCCGGCACGCCGATAGACGTAGGTGCGGGGTTTGCCGACCGCATAGGACGGCGCGCCGCGGTCGTGTTCGGGGCGCACCACCACGATGGCGCCCCGGCGCACGCCGACCTTCATCAGCGCGACCAGGTCCGCCCACAGCGCCTCCCACTCCCCGGCCGTGATCGCGCGGCCGGGGCGTTGCGGTGACATGCCGTGCCGGAAGAGCACTTCCGCGCGGTAGACATTGCCCACGCCCGCCACCACCGACTGATCCATCAGCAGCGCCGCGATCGACCGGTTCGAGCGGCGGATCCGCTGCGCCGCCCGATCGAGATCGGCATCGCGCCGCAGCGGATCCGGCCCGAGCCGGGCGGTGAGGACGTCGACTTCCGGTCCGTGCAGGACCTCGCACGCGGTCGGGCCGCGCAGATCGGTCCCGTACAGCGTGGTCGCCGACTTCCCGGCGCCGATCATCCGCATCCGCACCTGGCCGACCGGGTCGCTCAGGGGCGCGGGCGATTCGGTGAAGGTGCCGTAGAGACCGAGGTGCACATGGACCACCAGGCCCGAATCGTAATGGTGCAGAAGGTGTTTACCCCACGCCTCGGCCTTGGTCAGCGTGGCTCCGTCGACCAGGGCGGCACCGTCGGCGAAGCGCCCCTGCGGACTGGATACCCGCACGACACCGCCCGCGAAACGCTGCTGATGCAGCTTCGCCAGGCGATGCAGCGTATGCCCCTCAGGCATCGACCGAATTCCGTTCCACTCCCACCGGCCCGCGGCCGGACGGGCCGGACGGCGCCGCCCGGCCCGGTTCGGTACCTGCTAGCTCTGCACCGCCGGCGGCTGACCGGTCTTCTCGTATTCGGCGATGATGTCGATGCGCCGCTGATGCCGCGCCTCGTCCGACCACGGCGTCGCCAAGAACGCATCGATGATCGCGAAGGCCTCCTCGGTGCTGTGCATCCGGCCGCCGATGCCCATGAGCTGCGCATTGTTGTGCTCACGAGCCAGCTTCGCGGTCTCCACGCTCCAGGCCAGCGCACAACGCGCGCCCGGAACCTTGTTCGCGGCGATCTGCTCGCCGTTACCGCTGCCACCGAACACGATGCCGAGGCTGCCCGGGTCGGCGACGACGCGACGGGCGGCGTCGATGCAGAAGGCCGGGTAGTCGTCGACGGCGTCGTACTCGTGGGCTCCGCAGTCGACCACGTCGTGACCGGCCTGCGTCAGATGATCCTTCACTTGGTTCTTCAATTCGAAGCCGGCATGGTCGGCACCCAGGTATACGCGCATGGCTGAGATTCTGTCAGGTGGGTGGTTTCGCTCCACATGGGGTCGTTTCCCGATCCTCTATAGAGTTCAGCCCATGCAGTCCGAAGATCAGTGGGCCGATCAGTCACCACAGCAGGGGCGCGGACCGGGGTGGAATCCGGTGACCGGTATGGCGGGGTGGGATCCTCGGCTGGGACCGCCGGGATGGGGTCCGCAGCAAGCGTTTTCGCCGCCGCACATCCCTCCGTACCAACCGACGCGGGGACTGTCCCCGTGGGGTATGCCGGCCCGGCACAGCTGGGAGATCCCGCTGCTGATCGTCGTGATTCTGGCCACCGTCAGCGGATATCTGATCGCGCTGCTGTTCCTGCTCGTCGGTGCGGTGAACTATTACGTCCTGCTGCTGATCCTCGCGCCGCTGCTGCTGTGGTTCGGCCGCGGCACCAATTATTCGATGCAGCGGCTCAATGCCGTGAAGATGTCGCCCACCCAGTTCCCGGAGGGATACCGGATGGTGGTCGAGGCGGCCGCGCGCTTCGGCATGGCGACCGTCCCGGATGCCTACGTGGTGCTGGGCAACGGGCAGATCAACGCCTTCGCCTCGGGACACGGATTCCGACGCTACGTGGTCGTCTACAGCGATCTGTTCGAGGTCGGCGGTCAGGCTCGCGACCCCGACGCGCTGGCCTTCATCATCGGCCACGAGGTCGGACATATCGCGGCCGGCCATGTGTCGTACTGGCGCCAGCTGGGCATGTTCCTCGTGCCGTTCCTGCCGATCATCGGCAACTCGCTGATTCGCGCGCAGGAGTACACCGCCGACAATCACGGTTTCTGCAACCGTCATCTCGGCGCTCCGGGCGCGATGAAAACCCTTGCGGGCGGCAAATACCTGAACTCGCTGGTCGATTTCGACGAGATGGCCGACCGCGCGCCACAGGACAAGGGGTTCTTCGTCTGGATGGTCAACGCCATGTCCTCGCATCCGGTGCTGACCTGGCGGATGTGGGCGCTGCGCGACCGCAGCCGGCACGGGCGGATGTTCCTGCGGCCGAGCGGTCCGCCGGCGGCCCCGCCGCCGCCGATGCCACCGGCCGGACCGCCCGTCCAGATGGGCAGCTACCCCGGATACGGCGAAGTTCCGGGGCTGCCGCCGCGGTAGCCGTGCGCCCGGCACGGGGCGCGCGTCGCCCCGTGCCGTCGATGCACTAGTCGAACTGCGGGTCCTCGGTCCGGGTCCGCTTGAGCTCGAAGAAGTGCGGGTAGGACGCCAGGGCGACCGCCCCGTCCCACACCTTCCCCGCCTCCTCGCCGCGCGGGATCCGCGACAGCACCGGGCCGAAGAACGCGGTGTTGTTGATGTGGATGGTCGGCGTGCCGACATCCGGCCCGACCTTGTCCATGCCGGCGTGGTGGCTCTTGCGCAGCGCCTCGTCGTAGTCGGTGCTCGTGGCGGCCTCGGCCAGTTCGGCGGGCAGCCCCACCTCGGCGAGAGCGTCGGCGACGACCGCGGCCAGGGTGTCGGCCTGGTTCTCGCGCTCGTACTCCTCCCGGCGATTGTGGATGCGGGTGCCCATCGCGGTGTACAGCGGTGAGAGCACCTTCTCACCGTGCTGTTCGGCCGCGGCGATGGCCACCCGGACCGGCCCCCACGCCGATTTCATCATCTCGACGTAGCGCTCGGGGAGGTCCTCACGGCCCTCGTTGAGCACGGCCAGGCTCATGACGTGGAAGTGCGTGTCGATATCGCGGACCTT
Organism: Nocardia sp. 852002-20019_SCH5090214; assembly: GCF_001665865.1. Lineage (NCBI taxonomy): Bacteria > Bacillati > Actinomycetota > Actinomycetes > Mycobacteriales > Nocardiaceae > Nocardia > Nocardia sp. 852002-20019_SCH5090214. The sequence continues at coordinate 56,345 of NZ_LZMK01000012.1, forward strand.
CCCGACCTCCAGAATCCAGCGCGAGGTGATCCAGCACCACGGGCACAGCGGATCGAACCAGAAATCGACGCGGTCCCTGGAACCGGCGGTGGTCGTCTGATCGCTCACATTTCGTCCCTTCGAAGAAGCAGTGGGGAGGCCGCACGCCACCCGCCCTCAGCATTGGTCAACGCCGCGAAGTTGGCGATATTTCCCGATCGCCGCGGGATCGCACAGTAGGGTCGGATGCGACCCTGGTTGCCCGCTGCCCGGAGGTTTTCCCCAATGCCCACAGATTCCAGGTTCGTCATCGTCGGTGGCGGTCTGGCCGCCGCGAAGCTGGCGGAGTCGTTGCGCGACAACGATTTCGACGGCGCCATCACGTTGATCGGCGAGGAGGCGCAGCTACCCTACGAGCGGCCGCCACTGTCGAAGGAACATCTGCTCGGCAAGAAATCGCTCGCCGATTTCACCGTGCACACCGAGCAGTGGTATCGCGATCACGAGGTCGAACTGCTGCTCGGCACCACCGTGACGGCCATCGACCGCTCGTCGAAAACGGTTGCGCTGCCGGACGGTTCGACCCGGCCCTACGACAAACTCGCCCTCGCCACGGGCTCGCGCTCGCGTCGATTGCCGATCCCCGGCGCCGATGCCGAGGGCGTGCACATGTTGCGCACGATCGGGCAGTCCGATGCGCTGATCTCACTGTTCGGCTCGGCTCGGCGGCTGGTCGTCGTCGGCGCGGGCTGGATCGGCCTGGAGGTCACCGCGGCCGCGCGCACCGCAGGTCTCGAGGTGACCGTCCTGGAGGTCGGCGCGGTCCCGCTGCAGGGCGCGCTCGGCGAGGAGATGGGCGCGGTCTTCGGCGAGTTGCACCGCGCGCACGGCGTCGACCTGCGCTGTGGCGTGAAGGCCGCCGAGATCGTGACCGCCGACGGGAAGGCCACCGGCGTCCGGCTCGACGACGACACGGTCGTGGACGCCGATGCGGTGCTGATCGCGGTCGGCGCCCGGCCGAATATCGAACTGGCCGCCGACGCGGGTCTCGCGGTCGAGGGCGGCGTGCTGGTGGACGAGAGCCTGGCCAGCAGCGATCCCGATATCGTCGCGGTGGGCGATATCGCCGACCAGCAGCATCCGGTGCTCGGGCAGCGAGTGCGGGTCGAACACTGGGCCACCGCCCTCAATCAACCGGCCGTGGCGGCGCTGACGATGCTCGACCGGCCCGCGACCTACGATCGGCTGCCGTACTTCTTCACCGACCAGTACGACCTCGGCATGGAGTACACCGGTTTCGTCGCGCCGGGCGCGACCACGTCCGTGGTGGTGCGCGGCGACACCGCGAGCCGCGAATTCGTCGCCTTCTGGCTGGACCAGGGCAATCGCGTGCTGGCGGGGATGAACGTCAACGTCTGGGACGTCACCGATCGGATCAAGGAACTGATCCTCGGCGGCGACCCGGTGAATCCGGACGCGCTGGCCGACACGAGCACCACATTGTGACCACAGTCACAGCCGAGGTAGGTCGAGGAGTCGCGGCCGGCTCCGACCCGATCGTGAGCGCGCCGCGGTGGCGCGCCGGCGAGCCGAGGAGATCATCGTGAAGTACATGCTGCTCAAGACCTACCGCCCCGCCGCGCACTGCGATACTCCGATCGGCGAATGGCCGCCCGAGGACATCGCGGCCCATATCGAATTCCAGCGCGCGCTCGGTGCGGCACTGCGCGAATCGGGCGAGCTGGTCGACGCCCAGGGCCTGGCGTTTCCGGATCAGGCCCGCATCGTCAGCGCCGACGGACGGTCCGCGCCGGTGGTCACCGACGGTCCGTTCCCGGAGACCAAGGAATTCCTGGCGGGCTACTGGATCGTCGATGTGGACAGCGCCGATCGGGCGTTGGAGATCGCCGCGCAGGCATCGGCCGCACCGGGCCCGGGCGGCACACCCATCGGTGAATACATCGAGGTGCGCGCGGTGATGGACGCCCCGGCGACCGAGGCCTGAGCCGCCGAGCCATGCCCGGATCACAGGTACCGGCCGTCCCTGTCGGGCAGCCGTCGGAACGCGATGCGCGGCGCGGCGAGTCCGCACAGGAGGTCGCGCTGCTCCTGCGTGAGGTCGCACCGGTCGTGCTGGGAATTCTGGTGCGCCGATACGGCGATTTCGATGCGGCCGAGGACGCGGTGCAGGAAGCGATGCTCGCCGCGGTCACCCAGTGGCCGGACAAGGGCTACCCGGACAATCCGCGGGCATGGCTGCTCCAGGTCGCGCAGCGGCGATTGATCGACTCGGTGCGCGCGGAGATCGCACGCCGCACTCGCGAGACGACGGTCGCCCTGCGGGACGTGCCACCCGCGGAGACCGATCCGGCCGCCGATGACACATTGACGTTGCTGCTGCTGTGCTGCCACCCGGCATTGTCGCCCGCCAGTGCGATCGCGGTGACGCTGCGCGCGGTGGGCGGTCTCACCACCGAGGAGATCGCCCGGGCCTTCCTGCTGCCGGAAACCACCATGGCCCAGCGTATTTCACGCGCCAAGAAGCGGCTCGCCGCACTGCCGCGCCCGTTCGCCGAGTCCGCTGGGGCCCCGGAAGAATGGGGGCCGCGGCTCGGGCCGGTCCTGTATGTGCTGTACGTGATGTTCACCGAGGGGCATACCGCGACCGGCGGCTCCCGGTTGTACCGCACCGATCTCGCGGCGGAGGCTATCCGCCTGGCCCGCAAGGTCCACCGGCTGCTCCCGGACGATCCGGAGGTCACGGGGCTGCTCGCGCTGATGCTGCTCACCGACGCCCGCCGCGCGGCACGCCTGGGCCCCAGCGGTGAATTGATTCCGCTGGCCGAACAGGACCGCACCCGCTGGGACCGCGAACGTGCCCGGGAGGGAATGCGGCTGGCGACGACGGCGGTCGAGGCGGGATTGGGCGGTCCGTATCGTGTCCAGGCCGCGATCGCCGCACTGCATACCCGGGCGCCGAGCGCCGAGGAGACCGACTGGGAGCGAATTCTGCTGCTGTACAACGTCTTCGAACGGCTGTCGGACAATCCGATGGTGAGCCTGAACCGCGCCGTGGCGGTGGCCATGGTGAACGGGCCCGCCGCCGGACTGGAATCGGCGAACGCGCTGGCGGAGCGCCTGCGAGGCAGCCATCGACTCGAGGCGGTACGGGGACATCTGCACGAGATGGCGGGTGACCGCGCGGCGGCGATCGAGTCCTATACGGCAGCGGCTCACCTGACCACGAGTACGCCCGAGCGCGACTACCTCATGCTGCGAGCGGCCGAGCTGCGCGCATCGTAGCCGGCGGACGCTCGCCGATCATCGAACCCGATGCGACGCAACCGGTTCCGGATGCGAAGCTGACCGAGCTCACGACCAGGTGTTGCCGGTGATGCGCTGGTAGGCATCCATGTACTTCTCGCGGGTCACGGCCACGACATCGGCGGGAATCTCCGGGCCGGGCGGCTCCTTGTCCCAGCCGGTGGAGGTCGCCCAGTCGCGGACGAACTGTTTGTCGAACGAGCGCTGCGCCCGGCCGGGCTCCCATTCGTCGGCCGGCCAGAACCGCGACGAATCGGAGGTCAGGACCTCGTCACCGAGAGTGAGAACATCACCGTCCCAGCCGAATTCGACCTTGGTGTCGGCGATGATCACCCCGCGCCCCGCGGCGTGCTCGGCGCCGCGGGTGTAGATCTGCAAGGTCAGGTCGCGGAGTTTCTCGGCGACCTCGCGACCCTCCTGATTCACCACATCGTCGAAGGTGATCGGCTCGTCGTGTCCCGCGGACGCCTTGGTGGTGGGGGTGAAGATCGGCTCGGGAAGTTTGTCGCCCTCCCGCAGCCCGCCGGGCAGCGCCACCCCGGAGACCGCGCCGGTGCGGCGGTACTCCTGCAGGCCGGAGCCGACCAGGTAGCCGCGGGCGATGCACTCCACCTGAACCATCTTCAGCGGTCGCACGCGCACCGCCCGCCCGGCGAATTCGGCGGGCACGTCGGTGGTCGAGAGCACGTGGTTGGGCACATCGGCGAAGTAGTCGAACCACCAGTTCGACAATTGGGTGAGCAGCGCGCCCTTGTCCGGAATCGGCGTCGGCAGCACCACGTCGTAGACCGAGACCCGATCGGAGGCGACCAGAATCAGCGATTCCCCGTCCTCGTAGAGATCGCGCACCTTACCGGCGTGGATGTGCTTCACCGGCCCTCCTCGCTTCGCTGTCCGCCGCACACGAACGCCCAGCCTACCGAGCGCCCCGGCGGGCCCGGACGCTCGGTGGCGTGGCGCGCGGCGTTTCGTCACGCACGGGGTGCGGATACACGGTCGGCCCAGCCGTGCGGTCACGAACGTGGCATTCTGGGCACCGTCAGCGACTGCATCCGCAGCGTGGTTCACACGACCGGTCCGAGCGAAGGAGTCTCCTTGTCTGCACCGAACCTCACCCGCGACCAAGCCATCGCGCGGGCCGCGACGATCAGTGTGGAGAACTATCGCGTCGAACTCGACCTCACCGGGCAACCGACCGGTCCCGCGGCCACCGCCGGCGAGACGTTCTTCTCGCGCTCCACCGTCACGTTCACCGCCGCCCCGGGCGCGCAGACCTTCATCGACATCGTTGCCGCGGGTGTGCGTTCGGCCGTACTCAACGGCACCGAACTCGACGTTTCCGGCTACGACGAGTCCGAAGGCCTCACCCTCACCGATCTGGCCGAGAACAACGTCCTGGTGGTCGAGGCAGACTGCGTGTACTCGCACACGGGTGAGGGCCTGCACCGCTTCGTCGATCCGACCGACGACAAGGTCTATCTGTACTCGCAGTTCGAAACCGCCGACGCCAAGCGGATGTTCGCCTGCTTCGACCAGCCCGACCTCAAGGCGACCTACGACATGACGGTCACCGCGCCCGCCGACTGGGAGGTGATCTCCAACGGCGCCGCGACCGCCACCCGCACCGTCGGCGAGGTGGTCGAGCACACCTTCGCCACGACGCCGCGGATGAGCACCTATCTGGTCGCGCTGATCGCCGGGCCGTACGCCAAGTGGATCGATGTGTACACCGACGATCAGTCCACGATCCCGCTCGGCATCTACTGCCGCGCCTCGCTCGCCGAATTCATGGACGCGGAACGGCTTTTCACCGAAACCAAGCAGGGCTTCGCGTTCTACCACCGCAATTTCGGTGTCCCCTACGTGTTCGGGAAATACGATCAGCTGTTCGTTCCCGAGTTCAACGCCGGCGCGATGGAGAACGCCGGTGCGGTGACGTTCCTCGAGGACTACGTGTTCCGGTCCAAGGTCACCCGGGCCTCCTACGAGCGTCGCGCCGAGACCGTGCTGCACGAGATGGCGCATATGTGGTTCGGCGATCTCGTCACCATGAAGTGGTGGGACGATCTGTGGCTGAACGAGTCGTTCGCCACGTTCGCCTCGGTGCTGTGCCAGGCCGAGGCCACCGAATACACCGGCGCCTGGACGACTTTCGCCAATGTGGAGAAGTCGTGGGCGTACCGGCAGGATCAGCTGCCCTCCACCCATCCCATCGCCGCCGACATTCCGGACCTGGCGGCCGTGGAGGTCAACTTCGACGGCATCACCTACGCCAAGGGCGCCTCGGTACTCAAGCAGCTGGTGGCCTACGTGGGGCTGGAGCCGTTCCTGGCCGGGCTGCGGGACTACTTCGCCGCACACGCCTTCGGCAACGCCACCTTCGACGATCTGGTCGGCGCGCTCGAAAAGTCCTCCGGGCGTGATCTTTCCGGCTGGGGCGCGCAGTGGCTCAAGACCACCGGCCTCAACACGCTGCGTCCCGACTTCGAGGTCGACGCCGACGGGAAATTCACCCGATTCGCGGTCGTGCAGGGCGGTGCCGAACCCGGCGCCGGCGAACACCGCCTGCATCGCCTCGCCATCGGCGTCTACGACGACCGCGACGGAAAGCTGGTGCGTACCAAGCGGGTCGAACTCGATCTCGACGCCGCCGAGCGCACCGAGGTCGCCGAGCTGGTCGGCGTCGAGCGCGGTCAGCTGGTGCTGGTGAACGACGACGACCTGACCTACTGTTCGCTTCGCCTGGATCCACAATCGCTCGACACCGTGGTCGCGCGCATCGCCGATATCGCCGAATCCCTGCCGCGCACGCTGTGCTGGTCGGCGGCATGGGAGATGACGCGGCAGGCGGAGATGCGGGCACGGGATTTCGTGGCGCTGGTGCAACGCGGGATCGGCGCCGAAACCGAAATCGGTGTGGTGCAACGGCTTCTGATGCAGGCACAGACCGCCCTGGCGAGCTACGCCGACCCGGAGTGGGCCGATCAGACCGGATGGCCGGCCTTCGCCGACCGGCTCCTGGAACTGGCTCGTGCGGCCGAACCGGGTTCGGACCATCAGCTGGCCTTCGTCAACGCCCTCACCGCCGCGCGCCTGTCGCCGTGGCACAGCGAAGTGCTGGGCACGCTGCTGCTGGACTCCGATCCCGCCGCGGTCGAACTGCCCGGGCTCGCGGTGGACACCGATCTGCGCTGGCGGATCGTGCAGGCGCTCGCGGCGGCCGGTCAGCTCGATGCCGAGAGCACCGACACCCCGGTCATCGACGCCGAACTCGAGCGTGATCCCACCGCCGCGGGCCGGCGCCAAGCGGCCGCGGCCGCCACCGCCCGGCCGCAGGCCGAGGTCAAGGAGAAGGCGTGGCGGACGGTGATGGACGACGACTCCGTCCCGAACATCACCGCCCGCGCCATCGTCGGCGGCTTCGCTCCCATCGGCCAGGGCGAACTGCTCGCGCCCTATGTGCAGCGCTACTTCGACGAGATCGCCTCGGTGTGGGAACGCCGCTCCAGCGAGGTCGCGCAGACCGTCGTGGTCGGCCTCTACCCGCACTGGGCCATCAGCGAGGAAGCCGTGGCCGTGGCCGACAAATTCCTCGCCGATGAGCGGCCGCCGGCCCTGCGCCGCTTGGTGATCGAGGGCAAGGCGGGAATCGAACGCTCGCTGCGCGCCCGCGCCGCCGACATCGCCTGAGTCCGGTTGCCCGTGGTGGTGCGGTCGCCACCACGGGCCCGGAATCGGGGCGTGCCGGCTCGGCTCGAGATCTGAGGGATGCGCAGCCTCGGCCGCGCATCGACTGCCGCTGCTGTGGGCAGATCTGCTGACAGCAGCATGACGGGCGCGTGCCGGGTCCGCTGCGGCACCGTGGGCGTATGGCTCACGACGACAACAAGATTCCATTGTTCAGTTGGCGGTCGCGCGAGCAGCTGCTCAGCCGCCGCATCCTCGTCCTCGACGGCGGGCTCGACGACGACAACGGCACGCTGCTCACGACCCAGATGCTCACCCTCGCGGCCGAAGACCCCGACGCCGACATCTCACTGTGGATTCACTCGCCGGGCGGGTCGGTGCCGTCGATGCTCGCGATTCGCGACGTGATGCGACTGGTGCCGTGCCGGGTGTCGACGCTGGCGCTCGGATTGGCCTGCAGCGCAGGACAATTCCTGCTCTCGGCCGGAACTCGCGGCCGCCGCTACGCACTGCCGCACGCCCGCATCCTCATGCATCAGGGGTCGGCGGGCATCGGCGGCAGCGCGGGCGAGGTGGAGGTGCAGGCCGACGATCTGCGCCACACCGTGAACACCGTGCTCGGACTGATCGCCGAGGACACCGGGCAACCGTTCGACCGCATCTACGAGGATTCACTGCACGACCGCTGGTTCACCGCGACCGAGGCCCGGGAGTACGGCTTCATCGACCACATCGTCGACTCCTTCGACCAGGTCATCCCGCAACGCCAGCGCATCGGAATCTCGGCCGGGAACGCATAGGGGGCACGACATGACCAGCTACACCATTCCCAATGTCATCGCGCAGCATCCGCGCGGCGAGCGGATCATGGACGTCTACTCGCACCTGCTCACCGAGCGCATCGTCTACCTCGGCACGCCGATCGATTCCGGGGTGGCGAATGCGCTGATCGCGCAGATGCTGCATCTGGATGCCGAGAGCGCCGGCCAGGAGATCAACCTCTACATCAACTGCGAGGGCGGCGATCTGTCGGCGATGCTGGCGATCTACGACACCATGCAGCACATTTCGTCTCCGGTGGCGACCACGTGTGTCGGCCAGGCCATCGCGGTCGGTGTCGTGTCGTAGCGTCGCGACGTCCTGGCCCGTGTGGCGGGACAGGATCGTCTCGATTTCGGCGCGCATCCGGACGAGTTCGTCGGCCTGGATGATGAGATCGGGGATCGCTCCCTGTCCGCGGGTCGCCGGCTGATGCAGGACGGCGCGCGCATGCGGCAGCATCGCCCGCCGGCCCGCCGCGCCGCCGGCCAGCAGCACCGCGCCGACCGCGATGGCCTGGCCGACACACGTGGTCGCCACCGGAGACGAAATGTGCTGCATGGTGTCGTAGATCGCCAGCATCGCCGACAGATG
>NZ_LZMK01000013.1:0-507 GCF_001665865.1 Nocardia sp. 852002-20019_SCH5090214
ATGAGGCCTTGGGCACGGTTGTATTCGGCGTAGGCGCGGGCGCATTCGAATCGGTAGCCGGCCTCGTCGACCACATACCGGTTGTGGGGGCGGCCGAGCTGGGCCATCTTCGCGCCGTAGAGGCGGGCCACCCGCGGCGAGACACCCTCGGCCATCTGCTCGGCCGCCAGCTGCGCGACGATCGTGTCGGCGTTCGGATGCATCCCGCGACCGAACAAAGCCCGCATCTGGGATTCGGTGACGATGTCGCCCTCGACGATATCCAGGGCACCCAGCCCCGACCCCACCCAGCGACCAGGGGACTCCCCGCGCTCGCTGTAATAGGCGGCAAGCTGTTGCGCGCCACGGTCATTGGCGTCATTCGTGGCGATATTCCGCAGGTAATACTCATAGCCGTCGCCGGACGCAATCTTCGCCAGCGACATCATGAATCCAGGCTACGCCGCTCCCGATATTGTCGTTATCGGTTCGTTACCTGGGAGCATGAGGTGTGAAATTTTTGTGTGA
>NZ_LZMK01000014.1:0-601 GCF_001665865.1 Nocardia sp. 852002-20019_SCH5090214
TGCTACGGCGATTCCGGATCGTCGAGGTAGCGCCACCGGATTCGGGTGACCATCGAGTCCGGGGTGCAGCCGGTGTGGCTGCCGCAGAAGAACTCGCCGAACTGCGCCGGCGTCATCTCAGGGAAGCCCTCGGCGCGGACTTCTTCGTTCGTGATGGTGTCGAGGCGCTCGCGGCGCACGTCGAGAACTTCGACATCGACGATCCGTACAAGTGGTTCGCCGCGGCGGCGGCCCATCACCTTGCGGCACAGCGTGAGCCGGGTGCCGGGCGTCAGCATCAGCCAGCCCATACGGCGGGTGACGGTCTTTGTCCGGTCGCGGACCTGGGGTTCGGTGAGCGAGACCGACATCAGGCGTGGCATGAGGTGCTCCTGTTCTGCGGGTACTGGTTCCAGATCCGGCCGTCGAGTTCACGCCCGGCCGTTTTCGGGGTGCGGCCACCCCACTGCTTGAAGAAGAACGCGGTCCCGGCCTCGACGCACTGGTCGCGCAGGTCGCGCACCCAGTCCGCCTCGATCGGCCGGGCGTGGGGCCCGGATTCGCCGCCGACGATGACCCAGTCGATCGCCGGGATCGGCCGCCAGTCGGCGCAGCCGGGGCG
>NZ_LZMK01000015.1:0-3205 GCF_001665865.1 Nocardia sp. 852002-20019_SCH5090214
CGGGCGGGTGGGGTGATCATGGTGGCATAGCCCTCGTCGGAGAGCACGTTCAAGAACCGGCGCGCCATGTCGTACAACCCATCCCGTTGCCGGGCGTACAGCCCTTGCGCGTCGAGGATGCGCTGCGCCGCGCGCCGATGATTGTGGTGACGCAGGATCAGTGTCGGGGTTTGATCTTGATCGCTGGACAGCCATTCCGCGACGTGGAGCAGGTCACCGCCGACACACGCGGCCGCGAGAAGATATAGGGCCAACAGCTCTTGAGCGCCACCGTCGAAGTAGGAGTCGACACGGGCGTTTGCGCGCTCTGACGCCGACCCTGAAGCCCCGGAGACGAAGAACGAAGCCAACTTTCGTGCGGCAGCCAACGTTCGGACACGGTCGAGTAGGTCGACCCAGAACCCGCACACCGGCTGCCCGGTGACGGCTTGCAGGTCGCACAGCCAGACGCGGCCGCGTTGTTCACGACCGAACGCGGTGTGCCGATAGAGGTCTGGTTTGTTGGAGGTCGCCAGCACCGGCCCCCACGCGCTCAGCACGGCCGGGATCGCCCACGCCATCGTTTTGCCGGTGCGCTGTCCGGCCGCGATGAACACGCCCATCTCGGCCGGCACGAACAACTCGATCCCGCCGACGACGGTGCGTCCCAACGGCGGTCCCGGCAATGTCCGGACGTCGGCTGGTGCGTCTTTGAGAAGCCGCTCGGCAGCGCTGGCGTTGTCCTGCTGGCGCGCCGCCGAAATCTGGCGCGGGGATACCATCGTGCGTGCCGCGCGGTCGATGTCGCTGCGCCGCACCGATGCCCACCGTCCACGAGACGTGGCTGTGGCCGCGCCGATGGCTGCGGGCGCGATCGTCATGACTACGCTCGATTGCCATGGCCACCGATGTCGGCCGGCCATCACTTGCAGCAGTGCCGCGACCGGGTGCGTGGTGACGGGCAGTCCAGCGCACCAGCTTCCGACCGACAGCGCCGCCCACGTGAGCAGCGCCAGCGCGATGAGACCGAGCGCGATGAGCAGGAGCCAGGTTTCCTCGCCGAACCCGCCGGTCGTGTGGCGCCGCGTCTGCCGCGCCATCACGCTTCCTCCGCCCAGGCTGGGGACAACGCTGTGAACACCTGCGCATAACTCTGGCCGAGGGCCATCACAACCTCACCTCCCGATCATGCTGGGAGACGACCTCTTTCGATGCCGAGCTGTTGGCGGGGGGCGACCATTCGCCGAGGTCGGTGTCGGGAAGCGCGGTCTCGACCGCAGCGGCGATCGCCGCACCCGCACCGCCGCCGGTCTCCGAAAGCTCTCGAACGTCGGCGCCCTCGACTGCACTACTGTGAGTGACCGGTAGGCCAGGATCGACGGCCCTCGCGGTGGCTCCGCTGAGTTGGTTGCGGTAGGAGTCTGCGGCGGCGCGGGCGAGGTCGCGGTATTCGAGCAGCTGGGCAATTCGTCCCAATTGGGGATCGGATGGTTGTGTGGCCCAGTAGGTTCCGTCGCGCCCGGTGGTGTAAGCGGTGTGTACCTGGTCGTCGGTGAGTCCGATGGCGAGGGCGTCGCGTCGCGCGGCGCTCAGCCCTGCCCGCAGCCGGTCGAGGCGTGCGATGCGAGCTTGATCGTCGGTGCCGTCGAGGTGATCGGCGACGTTGCTGTGCTCGGCGGCGAGGTCTTGGACTTCACGCAGAGCCTCGACGCGACGGCGTTCCCAGGTCTCGGTGTGGCTGTAGTCGGCCGAGATTCGTGCCTCACGAACTATTCGGGGCAGCAGCAGTTTTCGTGCTTCGCGCCCATCGTCGAGATCGGCTGCTGATTCCTCGGCTTCGAGCAGCGCATCGGTGTCGGCGATGACCGCGTCGACCTGCGCGAGGCTCGGCAACGCGACAACCGGGCTTCTCGGCGCACCCAGCGTGCGCTCTACCGCAGTGCGGCGATCGATCTCCTGTACTGCCTGGGGCGGCGCGGTGGTGGCGCCCATGTCGGGTTGCAGGTAGGGGTAGCGGCGGGCGGCGTCTTGGCCGGAGCCGGTGATAGTGCCGGGGCCGTGCCCGGTGATCAGGCGGGCTTGTTGCAGGGTGCGCCAGATGTCGTCGTCGATCGCTACCTCACCGGTCGCGCGGGCGCGCGCTATCTGGTCGAAGTTGCGGCGCGCGATCTCCGGTTGGGTTCGCCATCCGGCCACGACTCGCTGCAGCCCCGCCCAGGTGCCGCGCCAGTGTTCGGACTCATGCCGGGCCCACCGGATCGCCAACTCGTCAGCGCGGGAGTTGAATTCGGCTCGTGCCTCGGCGGTGATGGCGGAGGGCGCGATCTCGCGCAGCTGGTAGTAGCGGGCGAAGTCGGCGCGCAGCTGCCGCTCGGTATGCGAGGCGGCGTCGGTGTAGTAGTCGGGGTTGGTGAATCCCAGCGGCTCGTCCAGCGCGGTCATGGCGTCACCTCCGGCCCGTGATCGGACGTGCCGGGCGCTTGCCCGGTGTCGGGGTCGGTGGTGTCGGGCCAGTAGTCGGGCCGACCGGGCAGTGCGGTGTCGATCGCGGCACCGATCCCGCTACTGGTGTCGGTCGAGGCGGCGCGGTCGAGAGCGTCGATGTCGTTGGCCAGGGCCAGCTCGGCGTTGGTTTGAGCGAGCGCGCGGGCGGGCTGCGGCCCGGGCACGATGTTGTGGTGGCGGTTTCCGGTCAGCCACTCGGCGTCGACGATTTCTTCGGTCTGGCGGAGGATGGTATTGCGGGCGTGGGCCAGGTCTTCGGTCAGATCGGCATTGCGGGTTTGGGCTCGGTCGAGCTCGTGTTCGAGGTCGCGGATCCGGGTGCGGTCGGTGCCTCTGTGTGCTTCGGCGAGGGTGAGTTCGTGGGCGAGGCGTTCGAGCCGTCCCAGCAACCGATGGGCGGGTTGCTGATCCCACCCGACACCGGCCCGTCCGAGGTCGTGGGCGGTGTCGATCTGACTGATCGGCACGCCAGCTTGGACTGCGTCGAGGTAGGCGCGGCGCAGGTCGTCTTCGATGCCGTTGATCGCGGTCACTCGCCACTCGCCGGGGCCGGCAGCAATGCCGTCCGAGGGCTGTTGGTGTTGCCAGTCGATGTAGCGCTTCATCGAGTCCTGTACCGCGCGAAGCGCGATGGCATGCACGGTGTCGGGGTCGTCGGGACCGAATCGGACCGCCAGCGGGCTGGCTACGGCGCGGGATCGAAACGCTGTGTGCGGCATCG
>NZ_LZMK01000016.1:0-5183 GCF_001665865.1 Nocardia sp. 852002-20019_SCH5090214
ACGGGGGAGGGGCCTTGTAGTTGGTCGATGAACCACAATCGTTGCTGGGCATACGACAACGGAACGCGCTCGGGGCGCGGCATGGCCTGCAGCGGCGAGCGAGCGGGCCCGCCACCATGCGAGTGCAGATAGTCGGCGAGACCCTCGACCGTGGACGCGTCGAACAGATACCGCACCGGCACTTCTCTGCCCAGCGCGAACTGCAGCCGCGCGCTCACCCGGGTTGCAGTCAACGAGTTTCCACCCAGGGCGAAGAAATCGTCATCGAGCCCCGCTCGGTCCCGACCCAATACCTCCGCGAACGCCTCCGCGACGATTTTCTCGACCCGAGTCTGCGGCGCCCGGAAGGGCGTCGCGGCAAATATCGGTGCCGGCAAGGCCTTACGGTCGATTTTGCCCGAGGAGGTCAGCGGGAACTCGTCGAGCACCACAATCTGCGCCGGCACCATGTACTCGGGCAACCACGCGCTCAACCGCTGCCGGACGGCGTTGATCTCGGTGTTGGTGTGGGGGTTATTGGCGTGGGTGGTGATTCGATGGTCTCCGGTGGTGGGCAGGTAGACCTCGGTCAGCGGTGGGGCGTGCCGGCGGTCGGGGTCGGTGGGGGTGAGGAAAACGGCATCGAGGGTGCCGGGCTGGGCGCCCCAGGTGACGGCAACGTGGTATCCGGTGGTTTCGCCCAAGCGGTGCAGCTGTTCGGGTGTAGTGGTGTCGGAAGTCGCGGCGGCCCGGGCGAGTGCGTCGGCCAGGGGTAGCCCGCCTGCAAGGGCGTGTTCGATGCGGACATCGGTGATCAGTCCGGTACGGGGGATGCCGGTAATGCGCACGGTGGCGGGATGTCGGGAGATCAGCTCGGTGTGCAGTCCGCGCAGCCCTGCGAATCGGGTCCATGCCCAAGAGGGTGCTGTTGCCAGTGAGCGGACCGGAGTGGGCGTTTTGTGGACGATGACGTCGTACCGGTACCTGTTGAGTTCGTTGTCGGCCGATCCGCGTTCGACCTGTATGTCGATTCCGGCCACCGACGGACGACCGGCGGCCCAGCCGGTGAAGAACTCGGGGGCCAGCAGCAATTCGGGTTCGCTGAGCACGGCGAGCCGGACTTGCCGGCGGATCTCGGCGGCGTCGGTGGTGGCGGTGCGGGCCAGCGCGACCGCCGTGTGAAACGCTGCCTGCAGGGTGTGATTACGGACGTCGCCGATGAACATCGCCCCACCGGGGGCCAGCAAATCCAGAGCGGCATCGCTCACCTCGGTCAGATAATCCTTATTGGGGAAGTACTGGACGACCGAGTTGAGAATGATCGTGTCGAAGTAGCCCCGCGGCAATGCCTCGGTGACGTGAGCCGGACGGGTCAGCAGCTGGACTCGGTCACGCCACGGGATCCGCAACTGCTCGAGCGAGTGCGCGAGATTGTCGATCGCCACCGCTGACACGTCGGTGGCAACATAGCGCTCACACCGCGGAGCGATCTGTGACAACACCAGTCCGGAGCCCGCACCGATCTCCAACACCCGCCGCGGCCGCAGCGCGAGGATCCGATCCACCGTGGCCGCACGCCACTCCAGCATCTCCTCGAGCGGAATCGGATCATCGGTGTAGCTGCTGTTCCAGCCCCGGAAATCCATGCCGAACTCCGACGACGCCACCTCGGCGCCGTACAGTTCGTTGTTCATATGCCGCCACTGTCCGACGATGTCGGCATCGTGATCGGTGGCGGTGTGATCGAGGGTGACGTAGGCGATGAGGTGGGCGCCGGTGCTGCTCCGGTGCATGGTCGCGGCGGCCTGGGTGACCTGTGGGCAGGCCAGCAGCGTGTTCTCGATTTCGGCGAGTTCGATGCGTTGCCCGCGCAGCTTGATCTGGGTGTCGGCGCGGCCCACGTACATCAGGGTGCCGGTGGAGGTCCAGCGCACCAGGTCACCGGTGCGATACACACGCGTCCCCGTCCCCGTAGGGGTTGGCCACGAACCGCTCCGAGGTCAACTCCGGCCGGCCCACGTAGCCGCGCGCCAGCCGGGCCCGCCCAGATACAGCTCGCCCACCACCCCGACCGGGGTCGGGTTCAGCCGCGCGTCGAGCACGAGCGCGCATATCCCTGGAATCGGGGTGCCGATGCTCACCGGGTGCCTCGACGACAGGGGCGCAAGGGTGGCGCCGATGGTGGTCTCGGTGGGTCCGTAGCCGTTGAACATCTGCCGTCCCGGAGCCCATGCGGCCACCAACTCCTCCGGGCAGGCCTCCCCGGTCGTGACCAGTGTGCCCACCCGGTCCAGCCGGGCCCGATCCAGCGAAGACAGCACCGTCGGGGTGAACACCGCCGCGCTGACCTGCTGGTCCTGCAGGAAAGCGGTCAACGCCTCCCCGGCATACACGTGCGGTGGTGCCACCACCAGCGCCGCGGCCGACCCGGCTGCCCACAACATATCGAAGATCGACGCATCGAAACTCGGCGCGGCCACCATCGAAATCCGTGCACCTGCGCCCAGCCCGAACACCGCCCGCTGCGCCGCGGCCAACCCCAGCAGACCGGCATGGCTGACCGCGACCCCCTTGGGGGCGCCGGTGGATCCCGAGGTGAACATCGCATACGCGGTGTTGTCCACCCTCAACCCAGCCGGCCGATCGGCGTCCGTGATCGCCTCCGCGGACCGCCCGGACACATCCGGAGCGTCGATGCGCACTATCGGACGCGCCGCGGCCCCGGCTACCGTGTCGGAACCGTAGGTCAAGACGCACACCGCCCCCACCGCGTCCAGCACCGTGGTGATTCGCTCGGCCGGATGGGCGGGATCCAGCGGCACATACACCCCGCCGGCCTTGACCACCGCCCACCATGCCACCACCAACTCCACACGGCGATCCATCGCCACACCCACCGCGCGCTCCGGGCCCACGCCCTCCTCGATCAGCACCCGCGCCACCCTCGTCGACCACCGATCGAGCTCGCGATACGACACCTCCCGGGCACCGTCGACGACTGCCGGCGCGTCCGGGCCGGCCGCCACCGCCGCCGCCAGCAACTGCGGCGCCAACCCGACGGGCGCCGCCACCCGGGCACCGGACCACACCGACAGCACCAGATCGCGCTCACCGGTGGCCAGCAACGACACCTCTCCCACCGTCACCGACGAGTCCGCCACCACGAGGCGGTCGAAAAGCATTTCCAGACGGGTTATGTGCCTGGCGATGTCGTCGGCGGCGTACCGATCCGGATTCCACATGAACTGAATTCGCGGCGTGCCATCACCCAATTGGGGATAGATGTTGATTGCGCAGTCTTGTATGGGATAGGTGGTCAATACGTTGTACGTCACTTCGGAAGAACCGAAATGCAACGGGGTGGCGAAGTCGAGAATGTTGATCGCCGGGCCGAATTCGATGTTCATGTCGGGTCGGGTTGCCTGGGCGATCAGGTCCGGCCAGCGCCGGAATTGTTGGTGCCGCAGCGCGCCGACTAGGGACTCGGCTACCCGATCGGTCAGTGCGCCGATGGTGTCGCCGTCATGGACTCGAATGAGCAGCGGCACCATGTTCGAGACCATGCCCGTACATTTTTTCAGTGCCGCAGTCGTGCGTGCCGACACCGGCAGAGACAACGAAACATCTTGCTGTCCTGTGGTTTTCGCGATGAAAACCGCTACTGTCGCGACAACCCTTGCGACATCGAGTCGGACAGGCCGGTTCTCCTCGAATCGATGCGTGTACACCAGTTCGCGAACCAACGGGTGGCGTGGTGCCACCGGCCTGCGCGTCCCGCCCAGGTCGGTGATGTCCGAAGGTTCACGCACGACGTTTTTCCAGTACTCGGCATCGGCACGACTGCGCGAAGACTGCTGATACTTCTGATCCGCGTTGCGGATCAGGTCGAATTCGGAGAAGTCGACTTCGCCGGTCTCGGGCGCTGCTCCCGAATAGACGGCCGCGATGTGCCGGACCATGGTGTGGGCGCCGTACCCGTCCAAGAGAACGTGGTGTGTGCGCAGGTAGAAATACGACAGATCGTCGGTGATGCGCAGCAGCGCAAACTCGGTGAGTCGGTCACGGACCAGATCGATCGGCCGGCGGTAGTCGTTGTCCATCCAGCCGCGCGCAGCGGATACCGGGTCGCGCTCGGCGCGCAGATCGATACAGCGAATGGTCCGCGGAAACGAGCGATCGACTACGAAAACCGGTTCGCCGTCGTCGAGGGATAGCCGCGCGCACGGTGTGCCGAACCGCGTTGCCGCCGATTCGCACGCAACCATGAGCCTCTCGGCGTCGACATCGTGATCGATCGCCAGGAAAACGGCAACGTTGTAAGGGACTTCGGGCCGGAGTTGCTGGGCAGCCCATATCGACCTCTGAGCGGCGGTTAAGGACCCCAGCACCTCCGGATGGACACCGTAGTTGAGCATGATGGCGAATTCCGTGTAGGTCTTCGAAGCGTCGAATTCCGGCAACCAGATCTCATGCCGGCTGTAGCGGTGATCGCGATGGCGCACAGTGCACCCATAGCCGTGGTCACGAGCGCCGATGCCGATCGGTTCAATCGAATGTTCATCTGGCAGAACTGGCCACCGCGATCTGCGGGCTTCCGGGGAGAACGGTTGCCTGCCTGCGCAACTCGAGGGTGATCGCCGGGTCGGCGTACCGGGCCATCGCGCGCAGCGCCGACGGGCCGTAGGCGCGCAACGAGCTGATCAACGCGTCGTGCCAGTACGGAAAGATCACCAACGGCAGCGCCGGCGCCAGCATGACGAGGTGCAGTAACGAAGGCGGACGCGACAAGTCGATGATCAGCAGTTTCGCGGCGGCGCGGGTGCCTTCCGCGAACACCCGGGCAGCCAGCGGTGGTGGCAGATGGTGCAGGGACTGCACGAACACGGCGAGGTCGTAGTACCCGTCGGGCGAGTCGATGGCGGTCGCGTCCATCTCGCGCACGGTAGCCCGCGGATGACGGCCCAAATCACCTGCGGCGATGGCAGCGACAGAGGCGGGTTCGATGTCGGTGACCGTGACGTCGGCGGTGGGATGCATCTCCAGCAGCGCGCGCGACAGCCCACCGTGGCCGGAGCCGAGTTCCAGGATCTTGGGCTCGCGCACGTCGGTGACCTCGTCGAGCACGATGCGCGCGAGCTTGCGATGTATCCCGAAAAACCGTTCGCCGCGGTCCAGAGAACGAATTATCTTGCGCTTCCGATCAT